>NZ_JBIVTF010000021.1:0-59997 GCF_044756605.1 Paenarthrobacter sp. NPDC091711 | reverse complement strand
AACGCCCGGTCCCATTCCGAACCCGGAAGCTAAGACCCACAGCGCCGATGGTACTGCACCCGGGAGGGTGTGGGAGAGTAGGACACCGCCGGACATAAATTAAGAAGGGCCCCAGCCACCGGTTGGGGCCCTTCGTCTTTAACCCACCCGTACGCCTTTGACCCCCGGTAGAGTTGGTGGTCATGGAAAATCTCTTTAGCCACCCCGAATCGGAGCCCGAGTCGTCCAGGCAGGATACTGACGGCCTGGAGCCCTTCATCATCACTGTTGTGGTTCCCACCAACGTTTCGCATGCCTTCCAGGGGTTCACTGATCATCCACACCTTTGGTGGCCGCTGGAACAAGAGAGTGTGTACGGCGAAGGTTCACATGTTGAGTTCGAAGAGAACCTGATCCTGGAGACGGCCGAGGATGGCCGTACGTCCGTGTGGGGGACCATCGACGATTGGCAGCCTCCGTTGTCCTTCCACGCCAGCTGGTATCCGGCCAGTACGCCCCTGTGGTCCACTGAGATCCGTGTGGTGTTCCGGGCGGTGGAAGAGGGCACTGAAGTGCGTCTGATCCACGATGGTTGGGAAGGCGCCGAGGACCCTGCGGCATCCCGCGCTTCCTACGCCGAAGGATGGCCCCGCGTCTTGGAGCGCTACGTGAGGTTTATGGGCGGAGCCGTTGCCTAGGATTCGCCGACTCCACGCGAAGGATTGGGCGTTGTTGAAGGCGATCCGTCTGGAGATGCTCACAGATACGCCCATGGCCTACGTGGAGAGCCTGGATGCCGCCCGCCGGCAAACCGAAACCCAATGGCAGGAGCGTGCTGCCGCGATGTCCGGCGATGACAGCATCACCGTGGTTGCCGACACAGGCGAAGACGGCAGCAAGCTCTGCGGCCTGATGCGTGTGGTGCTCAAACATCCCCAGAGCCCGGACGGGCCGCTGCAGGCCATGCTGATCAGCGTCTATGTGGCACCGGAGCACCGGGGACTGGGATTGGCCGACGAACTCCTGAAGATGTCCTGCAGCGCTGCGGCGGAGGAATTGGAGGCCGAAAGCATCGAGCTCGGTGTTCACGAGGAGAATGTGAGGGCGCTTGCGTTCTACCGGCGCCACGGTTTCGAGACCACGGGTGCCAGCAGGCCTTACCCGCAGGACACGTCAAAGCTTGAGCTCGCGATGGAACGTCGGCTTCCGTAAGCAGGCCTAGGAGGCGCCGGACTTCGGCACAGCTGTACTTGTCCGGACCACCAGTTTGGTGGGGTGCTCGGTATCGGCCGGTTCCAGGACCAGGCCGTTGTTGATGGCACCCAGCAGAGTCCTGACGGCCACTGCGCCCTGGCCCTTGGCGTCTTGGTCGATCGTGGTCAGCCCCAAGACCTTGCCGAGGTCATGCCCGTCGATGCCCATGACCGAAAGGTCGTCCGGGATGCGCAGGCCGAAGTCCCGGGCAGCGAGTATGGTGCCGATTGCCATTTCATCTGACGCCGCGAACACTGCGGTGGGCCTCTCAGGTGCGCTGGCCAGCAGTTGCCGCGCGGCCGCGTATGCGCCCTCTATGGTGAAGTCCGCGGAAACAATCCATTCGGGCCTGACGGGGCAGCCGGCGTCGTTCATTGCTTTCTCAAAACCGCTGCGGCGGGTTCCCGGCAGGTGGAAGTCCTGGTCGTAGGCTTCCAGGCCGGTGATGTGCGCGATCTTGGTGTGCCCCAGGCCCAATAGGTGGTTGGTGGCTTTCAGGGCGATTCCCGAGTCGTCGATCCTGATGGTGGATGCTCCCGGCAAAGGACCACCGATGCCCACAATGGGCCGGTGCACTGCGTGAAGTCTCTGGATCTCGTCTTCGCTGAGTTCCAGGGAGACCGCAATCACCGCATCCACCCGTTTGCGGAGCAGGAAGTCGTTGAAGACGCTCTGCCGGTGCGCGGGGTTCTCCCCGATGTTGTAGAGGGTGAGGTCATAGCCGGCCTCCAGCAGCGCCGCTGAGGCACCCTCGATCACCGCTGAAAAGAACCAGCGGTGGACCGAGGGAACCACCAATCCGACGTTGTGCGTGCGCCCGGAGGCCAAGCTCGAGGCATGATAGGACAGCACAAACCCCAGCTCGGCCGCAGCGGTGCGGGCGCGCTCCCGGCTGGTGGGAGAGACGTTGCCCTTTCCGCTCAGTGCCCGTGAGACCGTGGCAACGGACAGCCCTGCTCGCTCGGCTACGTCCTTGATGCCGGTCATGCTGCTCCTCGGTTGAAAATTAGCTGGCTGAGAGCCAGATCGTCTCTCCCGAGCCTAGTGGATCTGCGCCTTCCGCCCCTGAGCTTCGCAGGATGACTGCACCTGACGGGAGTGGCATGTCCTCGGCCCCGACATTCATGATCACCAGGATGTTGCCGTTGAGGTAGGCCAGCGAGGTACCGCTGCAGTGGTCCTCCACCCAGGCCAGGGAGCCTTGGCCGAGGCGCAGTTCGGCTCGCCGGGCGAGCATGCGGCTGTAGAGGTTAAGGTGCGACGCCGGGTCAGACTCTTGTTTGTCCCTCGCCAGTGCGGGCCAGGACTCGGGCTGCGGCAGCCAAGGATCCATGCCGCTACCGAAGCCGGCATGGGGCTCTGCGGAGCGCCAGGGGAGTGGCACGCGGCAGCCATCGCGGCCGATGCGGGCTCCACCGGTTCGGGCGAAGGTGGGGTCCTGTCGGCGGGTGCCGGGGATGCTGGAAGAGTCGGGAAGGCCCAGTTCTTCGCCTTGGTAGAGGTAGGCGGCGCCGGGGAGGCCCAGCATGAACAGGGTGGCCGCGGCGGCGCGGCGTCGTCCGAGTTCTTCGTTGGGTTTCTCGTCGTCAGGGCCGATTCCGTCCCCGTCACGGGGTCCGGGTCCGTCGTAGCCGAATCGGGAAACGTGCCGGACAACATCGTGGTTGGACAACACCCAAGTACTCGGGGCGCCCACGGCATCCAGGGACACCAACGAGTCAGTGATGGTGTGGCGGAGGCGGTTCACGTCCAAGCCGGCGTGCAGGTAGGGGAAGTTGAAGGCCTGGTGCATCTCGTCCGGACGAACCCACTGTGCAAGGCGGGGGAGCGGATCCACATTTGCTTCGGCGCACAGGATGCGGTCCGGTCCGTACTCTTCCAGGATGGAACGCCAGCGGCGGTAAATATCGTGCAGGGCGGGCTGGCCAAACATGGGAGCGTCGTGGCCCGGGAAACCGTCGGAGCTGTTGCCGTCTGCGCGGCCACCCCAGTTGGGGAGGCCGGCGGCCTTTACCAGGGCGTGGGCGACGTCCACCCGGAAGCCGGAGATGCCGCGCTCCAGCCAGAAGCGGAGGACGCGCTCAAACTCGGCGTGGACGGCTGGGTTGTCCCAGTTGAAGTCCGGCTGAGAGGAGTCGAAGAGGTGCAGGTACCACTGGCCGGGGTGGCCATTCGGCTCCGTGATGCGTGTCCACGCCGGGCCACCGAAGTGCGATTGCCAGTTGTTGGGCGGCTCGTTGCCGTCGTCTCCCTGGCCGTCCCTGAAGATGAACATGTCCCGCTCCTGGCTGCCCGGCCCTGCAGCGAGGGCTGACTGGAAGGCGACGTGCTGATCCGAGCAGTGGTTGGGGACGAGGTCCGCGATGACGCGCAGGTTGAGCCTGTTGGCCTCCGCAATGAGGGAGTCAAAGTCGGCCAAGGTGCCGAAAAGCGGATCGACGTCGCAATAGTCGCTGACGTCGTAGCCGGCGTCCCGCTGGGGAGAGCGGTAGAAGGGTGACAGCCATACAGCGTCCACGCCCAGCCCTGCCAAGTGCGCGAGTTCGGCCGTGATGCCCGCCAAGTCTCCTACGCCGTCACCGTTGAGGTCACGGAAGGATCGCGGATAGATCTGGTAAATCACAGCCGAACGCCACCAACCGTGCGCCGTGGAGGCATCGTGGACCGGGGTCAGATGCGAGAAAGCTGCTGCGGGCTCGTGGGTCGCAACCGAGAGCATGGAATCAACGGACATGAAACACATCGTAGAAGAGTTTTCCAAAAAGTGTAAACGTTTCCAGTCCTAAGGGTGCTGTCTTTGCGGTACTTTTGCGAGGCAGGTTTCTTGGATCTGCGACGATGCTCACAAAGTGTGGAAGCGCTTGCGGCTGAACTGCCGCTCCACCGGAATGTGGGCGATTCCCGGGACAGTGATGGACGCCTGCTGGAGGACATCCCGTGCCACCGGAGAAGTGCGGCGCTGGCTAGACTGGCACTGAAAAGACTGCGAAGACTGCCGGTTTGGCGTGTCCGCGGAGCTCATGTGGAGGGAAAGCCTTGTCGGACGAAACGGCCGTTGCCGGAACATCAGAGGAAAACATCAAGGAACGCACCATAGGCCGTGGCGAAGACGCCCAGCCCTCAGCCGCGCAGCGGACCTTCCTGCAAGAACTTGAAGCCGGACTTGCTGCCGGGAAAATTGCGAACGATGAAGAGACCCTCACCGTATACTCGGCCGATCAGGGCCCGTTACTGGACAGGCACCTGCCACTCGCTGTGGTCTGGGCCGGGTCCGTTGAGGATGTCCAGCACATCGTTCGCATCTGCGCGGCCCATCAGGTGCCCATCGTCGCACGGGGTGCCGGCACGGGTGTCTCCGGAGGTGCGCACGCCACCCAAGGCTGCATCGTCCTGAGCTTGGAACGGATGAACCGCATCCTTGACCTCAACCCCAACGACGAGACCGCCGTCGTCGAGCCCGGCGTCATCAACGCCGACCTCAACGCAGCCGCCGCCGAACACGGTCTCATGTACGCGCCGGACCCCGCCAGCTACAAGATGTCCACCATCGGCGGCAACGTGGCCACCAACGCCGGCGGACTGAGGTGCGCCAAATACGGCGTCACACGCGATTCCGTGCTGGCACTGGACGTCGTCATGGCCGACGGTACGCTCATGCACACCGGTCACCAGACCTTCAAAGGCGTGGCAGGCTATGACCTCACCGCGCTGCTGGTGGGCTCGGAAGGAACGCTGGGGATCGTGGTGGGAGTGACGGTTCGCCTGAAGTACCTGCCGCGCGAAATCCACACCATCGCCGCGTTCTATCAGGACTTCCGCAGCGCAGCCGCCGGCGTACTGGCCGTCGGCAGGGCACGCGTACAGCCCGCCATCATGGAACTGCTGGACAACGGCACGCTGGTGCAGTTGGACGAACTGCACGGCGGCGACCTGCAAAAGCGCGGCAAGTCACTGTTGCTCATCCAGACAGATGGGTTCGGTGCCGCAGCAGAAGCCGACGTCGTCCGGGAGGTACTCGCCGAGGGCGGCGCCACAGTGACCACCGAAGCCAGCGCAGAAGCCGAAATGCTGGTGGAACTCCGGCGGAACAGCCGCGGCGTAGAGGTGGACGACGAATTCAGGGTGGGCGAAGACATTGCCGTCCCTCGCTCGCGGCTGGTGGACTTCGTGGCGGAACTCGAATCAATGGCCGCCCGATACCAGGTGCGGCTCAAGGTGGTGGCCCACGCCGGCGATGGAAACCTGCACCCCACCTTCTGGATGGACCGTGTGGACCCCACCAGCGACGCCGACGCCCTGCAGCGACTCAACGCTGCCCTGGACGAATCCATCCGGGTAGGACTGGAAATGGGCGGAACCATCACCGGTGAGCACGGGGTGGGGCAATACAAGCTGCGCTGGCTCGGCCTCGAGCAGCCCGAGCCGGTGCGTGAGCTGCAGCGGCGGATCAAGGAACTGTTCGATCCCCAGGGGATTCTGAACCCGGGGAAGGCCATCTAAGGCTGGCTCTTCGTGGGTGGGCGGCCCGAAGGCCGCAACGCTCGGCGCGCTCGGTCGTCCCTCCCCGGCGGCACCCCAACCTCGCAAGCTCGGTCGGGGACCCCTGCCGCCGTGGGCCCACCTTAGACGCGCGCTGCCGCGTTCCGACACCGCGGGCCGGTGCGCACCTGTGACGCTCTATCACGTCCCTCGGGTTTGGGTGTGACGCTCTATCACGTCCCTCGGGTTTGGGTGTGACGCTCTATCACGTCCCTCGGGTTTGGGTGTGACGCTCTATCACTTGCGCTCCTCTGGCAGATCCGCACAGCACTTCTTGGTATTCCAAAGACTTGTCGCGTCTAAGGCCTGTCACATCCATGTTGCTTGTTTATCCGCATTTACATTCCGTCATTCTCCTCATAGTCTAACTTGGTATACCAAAGTTGCTATGAGGGGAATGACGTGCGCGAGAAGCGGCAGGCTGGAGTGGGACCGAGTCCGAGGCTGATGGCGGGGCTCGTGTTGCTTGCGCTCGTCATGGTTTCCATCAATCTTCGGCCTGCCATAACAACTGTTGCCGGGGTGATGAACCAGGTGCCTGGCGTCTTCGGTTTGGATCCGTCGCTTCTTCCGTTGCTGGGGACCTTGCCGGTGCTGGCTTTTGGTATTTCGGGGCCGATTGGGCCCTGGCTGGCCCGGCGTCTTGGGACCGGCCGCGCCGTCGCCGTGGCGTTGTTGGTTCTCGCTGCTGCCCTGATTGTTCGGGCGACAGTTCCGGCACTTTTGCTTCCAGGTACGTTCTTGGCGGGCATGGCGATCATGACCGCGAGCGTCCTGGTGCCTCAGATCGTCAAGGCAAACCGCGGCACAGGCTGGTGGACAGGGTTGTGCACCATGGGATTCGGGCTCGGAGCCGCGCTTGGGGCAGGGCTGGTCCAACCACTTGAGCAAGCATTCGGCGGCAACCTGCCCTCAGCCTTGGCCGTCTGGGCGGTACCGGCGTTACTGGGAGCGTTCCTGATCCACCGATCCGGAGGACGCCCGACGGCACCCACCACGGCGTCCAGCGCGGCTACCAGCCCGGCCGCCAGCGCTACTCCCACCATCACCGGGGCCCCTGATGCGGCCACTCCGCTCCGGAGGCAACGCACCGCGTGGGCCGTGACGGCGTTCTTCGGGCTCCAAGCCATGCTGTACTTCGCAATCACGTCCTGGCTGGCTGTGTACTTGGTATCCCGTGGACTCGCGCCCGCTGATGCCGCAGCCTTGCTTGCTTGGTTTAGCCTGGCGGGCTTGCCAGCCAGCTTGCTGGCACCTGTGCTGGCCGGCCGGCCCAGGATCTTGAGGATCATGGCGCCCGGACTTGGCCTGTCTGTGGCAGCTGCGCTGCTGGGAGTTCTGATGGCACCGGTTGAGCTGCAGTTCCTCATGGTCGGGATCTTGGGCGTGGTCCAGAGTGCCGGATTCGGGCTGGCGATGGCGCTGGTGGTGATCCGATCAATTGGGCCCCAGTCCGCAGGTCGGCTATCGGCCATGAGCCAAGGATTCGGTTTCGCGTTGGCGTCCCTTGGCCCGCTGGGCGCCGGGTTGCTGCATGCCATGACCGGTGGCTGGGAAGTGACGTTCTGCATGCTCGCTGCAGAAGCCGTAGTGCTGGCAGGTGCAGGCTTCTTTGCCATCCGTGGACCCCTCGTCAGCGCGGAGGCAACAGAGGCGACCGCGCCGCCTGAGCAAGCAACTACGAACGGCTCCAAGGCCACGTCCGTTCGATAATCCGGCCATTCGAGGCAAGGGGAAGTGAGCGCCACCGCGTCCGCTTGTCCGGAAAACGGGTGGGGCCTGTTCGCGCAGCAACTCGGCGGCGTATCCTCGGCCATATGACCAACTCAGCAGCAACAGGTACCAATCAACCGGAAACGCCAGCTACTGAAATCCTGGAGACCAACGAGTGTTGGGAGCTCCTGCGTGGGGTCTCGGTGGGCAGGCTCGCCGTTGTGGTGGACGATCACCCGGATATCTTCCCCGTGAATTACAAAGTGGATCACGGAACCATGGTGTTCCGGACCGGTGAAGGCACCAAGCTTCATGCAGCTCTCGGCGACGCTCCGGTGGCCATCGAAGCGGATGGCGTCAATGCCGATACCGGGGTGGCATGGAGCGTGGTGGTCAAGGGCCAGGCGTCCGCTGTGAAGCTGACCCAGGACGTGCTGGATACAGTCGGCCTCCTGCTGTTCCCCTGGGAGGCGGGGCAGAAGGACCAGTTCATCCGCATCACTCCGAGCGAAGTGACCGGGCGCCGCTTCACGGTCACTCCAGCTGTGACGTGGTGGTCGCCGTTGGATGATGCGCCCACGGCGCGCAGCGAATAACTCCTAACGACGAAACCCGCCCTCGTTCGACGTCCTCACGCTGTACGGCGCGGAGTTCGAACAAGGGCGGGTTGTTTGCTGACGCTAGACGAGTTCCAGCTGCTCGGCCACCACCCTGCCGGCGTGAATCACAGTGCGGTCCTTGCCACGGTCCATCACCGTGGAGGCTACCGTTTCGCCGTCCACCAGGAGCAGCTCAGCGGGGTCACCGACCTCGACGCCGGGACGGTGGGCGGTGTCCTTCAGCCTGGTCGCGCCGGGGTCAAGAATGCTCGCTCCGCCGATCGTGGCGATGGCCAGGCAGTGCTCGATGAGTTCGTCCTTGCGGAAGCCGTGGGTAAAGGCGAGCTGCCAAGCCCGGTCCAGCATGTCCGTGTTGCCGTAGGGGGACCAGTAGTCGCGCTGGCCGTCCTCGCCGAGGCCCAAACGAACACCGGCTTCGGTGAGCAGCGGGATGGGCAACTGGCCTGCAGCGGAAGGAGCAACCGAAGCCAGGGAGACATCGAGGTCCGCGAAGGCCTCAATGAGCCTGCGCGTGGTGGCCTCGTTGACGCTGCCCAGCTGGTACGCATGGGACATGGTGACTTTGCCCTGCATGCCCAGCGCGCGGGTGCGTTCCAGCACCAAATCGGTGCTGAAGACGCCCAACTCACCGGGCTCGTGAAGGTGGACGTCGATGGGAACCTGATATTTCTCAGCCAGCCCAAACACGATGTCCAGGTGCTTCGCCGGATCGCGGTCCAGCGTGCAAGGATCGATCCCGCCCATCACGTTGGCACCGGCTTTCAACGCCTCTTCCATGAGCTCCACCGTGCCCTCTTCCAGTAACAGTCCGGCCTGAGGGAAGGCGATGATGTCCACGGAAGCCTGGCCGGAGAACTTCTCCTTGGCAGCAGCAACGGCGTCGAAACGCTCCAGCTTGCAGTCCACATCCACCTGAGCGTAGGAGCGAACGCGGGTGGTGCCCCGGGCGATCATGCGGGCCAGGGTGTCGTTCACGCGTTCCTGCAGGGGAACTTCGGCGTTCCGCCAGTTTTGACGGTCGTTCATCATCATGGTCCACACGCCGGGACCGCCTGTGTGTTCCCGGAACGGGAGGCCGATCCGGGTGGAGTCCAAGTGAACGTGGACATCCGAGAACGACGGCAGCAGCAGGCGCCCACGTCCTTCGACAACAGTGACGCCATCCGGGACCACGCGCGCAGGGTTGTGTGGTTCGACGGCGGTGATCTTGCCGCCTGCTTCGCCAGCGACGAGGGTGACGTCGCTGAGCGCTTGCCCCCAAGGGCGGACGGCGCGGATCAGGGTATTCAATGGTTGCTCCTTTTGCTAGTGAATCTAGTGCATGCCTCTATTGCACGCCTGCCAAGACCGTTGCGGCCATACCTGTGTGGTGGCAGGCGGGCTCAGCGGGCTGGGCGGGCGCGGGGATCTGGTTGATGCAGCGTTGACGCTGTTCCTCCGGGAGCGTGCCGATCAGCGGGCACCGGGTCCGGAAGACGCAGCCGCTGGGCGGATTAGCCGGCGAGGGAAGGTCTCCACGCAGCCGGATTTTCACCTGTTCACGGGCGGTCCGGGGATCCGGAAGGGGCACTGCCGAAAGTAATGCCCTGGTGTAAGGGTGCAAGGGGTCGCTGAACAAAGCGTCACGAGGCCCCTGCTCAACGATCTTGCCCAAGTACATCACTGCCACTTCATGGGAAATGTGCCGGACCACCGAGAGGTCGTGGGCAATGAAGATGTAGGAAACGCCGGTGTCGCGCTGGATCTGCTGCAACAGGTTCACCACCTGCGCCTGCACGGAGACATCCAGTGCGGACACTGGTTCGTCGCACACAATCACCGACGGGTTCAGGGAAATCGCCCGGGCTATACCCACACGTTGACGCTGACCCCCGGAGAACTCGTGCGGGAACCGGTTGTAGTGTTCCGGCTTGAGCCCCACCTGGTCCAGGAGTTCCTTGACCCGGTTCTTGAGCCCACCCGGCGGATTGATCTTCTGCGCCACCATGGGAGCGGCGATGGCCGTACCCACCGTCTGACGCGGATTCAGCGAAGCGAAGGGATCCTGGAAAATCATCTGGACTTTACGGCGGAAGTTGTACAGATCCTTGCCGCGGAGCCCGCTGATGTCCTCGCCGTCCACCAGAATCCTTCCGCCCGTCGGGTCCATGAGGCGGGCCACCATCCGGCCGGTGGTGGACTTACCGCACCCGGACTCACCTACGAGCCCCAAGGTCTGGCCACGGGCGAGACTGAACGATACGCCGTCGACCGCTTTGACCGAGCGCTTAGGGGCACCCGGAAGCATGCCGCCCTTCAGCGGGAAGTGCTTTTGCAGGTTCTCCACCTGGAGAATTGGCTGATGTTCCATGGCGGGTCCTAACGCGAATTCCGGATGGGGATGATCTGCGGGCCGCTCAAGTGGCAGCGTTTGCCGTGCCCGTCCTCTATCCGCAGTTCCGGCCGCTGGCTGACGCAGATGCCGTCGCCGGCGAGTTCCGTGTACTGGCACCGTGCGCTGAAGATGCAGCCTTGGGGCAGGTCAAGGAGCGACGGCGGCTGGCCGGGTATGGGGTTCAGCCGGCTCGACGCGCTGTTGAGCGTAGGCATCGAATTGAGCAGTCCCAGGGTGTAAGGGTGCTGGGTATCGTAGAAGATTTCGTCCACCGGCCCGGACTCAACGCACTGGCCGCCGTACATGACCAGCACGTTGTCGCAGACCTCGGCAACCACGCCGAGGTCGTGTGTGATCAGGATCAACGCCGAATTGGTTTCTTCTTGGAGCTCGGACATCAGATCCAGGATCTGGGCCTGGACCGTCACATCCAGCGCAGTGGTTGGTTCATCGGCAATCAGCAGTTCAGGCTCGCATATCAGTGCCATGGCGATCATGGCACGCTGCCGCATGCCGCCGGAGAAGTGGTGCGGGTACTCGTCGTAGCGCTGCTCAGGGCTGGGGATACCCACCCTGCCCAGCATGTCGACGGCGGCAGCCCGGGCCTGCTTTTTGCTCGCCTTGTTGTGGACCAGGTACGCCTCGGCAATCTGGTGACCCACCGTATAGAAGGGGTGCAGCGCTGAAAGGGGATCCTGGAAGATCATGCCGATGTTGCGGCCACGGAGAGGGCGCATGGCCGACTCGGGCAGGGTGACCAGGTCCTTGCCCTGGAACATCGCCTGGCCTGTGACCTGGGCGGACGTGCCTTTGAGCAGGCCCATCAGCGCCTGGCTGGTCACGGATTTTCCCGAACCGGACTCGCCCACAATGCCAAGGGTCTGACCCCGTTCCAGTGAGAAGTCCATGCCGTTCACTGCGGAAACAACGCCGTCATCCGTAGGGAACTTCACGGTGAGGCCGCGGACCTCAAGGAACGGTGCTGTTCCACCTGCCGTACCGCCGGCCGGGGCGCTCGCCGTCTTGGCGGTGATATTCAACTGGGTCATTGGAGCCTCACTCGGGGATCGATGGCGGCGTAGGCGAGGTCCACCACAACGTTCGCCACGATCACGAAGAACGCGGCCAACATGGTGATGGCCATGGTGACGGGGAGATCGCCGGAAATGGCGGCGTGTACGGCGGTGAAGCCCAGACCGGGGACGGAGAAGATCTGCTCGGTGAGAACTGCACCGCCCAGCAACAGGCCTATGTCCATGCCGAGCATGGTCACCACCGGTGTGATGCCGGCCCGAACGCCGTGCTTGAAGGTGACTGTCCGCGGGGCCAGACCCTTGGAGCGGGCCGTTCTAATGAAGTCCTCGCCGAACGTCTCGATCATGTTGGTCCGGGTGACACGGATGTAGGAAGCACTGAAGAGCACAGCCAGCGCAATCCAAGGCAGCAGGTAGTTGGCCACCCACGCCCCGGGTCCTTGCGGGCCGAAGGGACTGCTGATCTCGTTGGTGGTGAAGGGCAACAGGTGCAGTTGGTTGACGAACAGGAGCAGCAGGAACAGGCCCGTGACGGGGATGGGCAGTGAAACGCCAACGGAGGCGGCACCCACAATGAACTTATCCACGGGTGAGCCTTTGCGGAGGGCGGCCAGAAGACCAAGCCCGACGCCGGTGATGGTCCACAGCACCAGTGCGCCGATGGCCATGGAGAAGGTGTAGGGGAGTGAGCGGCCGATGATGTCGGCTACGTTCTCATTGGTTTGGAAGGACTTTCCGAGGCACGGCCATTCGCAAAGAGTCTGCGCACCCGGGGCGCCGATCATTCGCGAGGAAAAGAGCCCGCGGATGTAATCGGCGTACTGGACGAAGAAGGGCTGGTCCATGCCCAAAGCAACACGGGCCTCGGCCACGCGCTCGGGTGTGCACTCCTGACCGCAAGCAGCGGCTGCGGGATCAGAGGGGCCGAGTTGGAAAAGCGTGAAGGTAATAAAGCTGACCGCGGCGAGAAGCAGGACCAACGAACCGGTCCGGCGAAGAATGAAAGTCATCATGGTTGGTGGTTGCGGGCCGCCCGCTGATGCAGGCGGCCCGCTTCTCCTTCTGGACTATGCCCGAATAGTTTTCGAAGCCCGGTTATTGCTCGACGCCGACGATCGAGAGATCGATGCCGCCGAAGAAGTAGCCCACCTGGGCGTTGCGGACGTTGGAACCCACCACGCTGTTGGTGTGGCTGCGGATGAGCGGGACGATCGGGTAGGTCTTCAAAGCTGAGCCGAACGCCTCGGACCACTTCTTGCCCAGTTCCTCGGAGGTGCCGTCCGTATTGCGGAGATCGAACATGGCCTTGGAAACTACGGGATCGAAGTAGCGGGAGGTGTTGGAGAAGCCGTAACTGGTGCCCTCGTTGTTCGGTCCCAGCAGGGGATCCGCGGAGGTGCGGATCGACGCCGGGTCGGCACCGCCGCACCAGCCGGAACGGCCCATGTCCGGCAGCTGCTCGCTGGCCAGTACGGAGTAGTAGTTGGGTGCCGGGATCGGAACCAGCTCAACCTCGATGCCCAGGGCCTTGAGGTTCTGCTGGACAACGGTGCCGGTGTTCTTGAAGGCATCCCGATTGTTGGCATACCCGTACGTCAGGGTCTTGGGGAAGTCCTTGCCTTCAAGGAGCTTTTTGGCTTCCTCCAGCTTCGGCTTACCGGTGGGATCCAGTTCCAGTTCGGTTTCAACATAGCCGCGCATTTTGGCATTGAGCGGGCTCTGGGTGATCTCGCCGAAGCGTCGTCCACCGTACTGGACCAGGATGGACTGGCGGTCCAGCGCCAACGCGATGGCCTTGCGGACATCCGGGTCCGTGATCTTTTGGGTGTTCAAACTCAGGACGTCGTTGCATCCCAGGAGGCCCGAGGCAACGCGATCCTTGACCTTGGCATCCGCCAGCTTGGCCGAGTCCGAGGTCTGGAGTGCGCCGTTGGAATCAAGGGTGATGGCATTCGGATCAGAGTCAGCCAAAAGCTGCTGGCTGATGGTGGCCTGGGAGGTGGAGAGAGAGAAACTGAAAGTGTCCGGAAGGGCCGAGCGGTTGGGGTCCGTGGCGGGGTCCCAGTGCGGGTTACGGACCAGCTTCAGGGACTTGCCGCGGTTGTAGGACTCCACCATGTACGGGCCGGAGGACACCGGATGGTTGGTGTAGTCGAGCTTGGTGTCCTTGGCCTTCGGGACCGGCGCCGTATTGGAACGGGACGCCAGGGCCGGGAACTCCGCAAAAGGCTTCTTCAGGTGGAAGACCACGGTGCGCTCGTCGGGTGTTTCAACCGCCTTGAGCACAGCGGAAGGATCCTTGTACGGCCCCTTGTACCCGCCGGCGTCGAGCGCTGCATTCAACTCCTGCGGCGCCTGGGTGAAGACATCCTGGGCGAAGGTTCGCTCCACGCCGTACTTGATGTCCGCCGAGGTGATGGGCGTTCCGTCCTCGAACTTCACGCCTTCCTTGAGGGTGAAGGTCCAGCTGAGACCGTCGTCGGAGACCTTGCCGGTGTCCGTTGCGAGGTCCGGGACCACTGTTGGCGGCTGGCCCGCTGTTTCCTTGGCCATGGTCAGGGTGCGGTAGTAGAGCTGGCCCACGTTCGCGGTCTGAACGTAGTTGCTGTTTCCGGGATCCAGCGTCTGGAAATCGGACGACATCAGCACGTTGATGTTGCCGCCCTTGGCGGTGAAGCCGGACTTGACTACGTTGGGGGCCAACTCCGTGACCGAACCGGCGGGCTTGGAACTGCTGGGCTGGCTTTGGCCGGCGCCGCAGCCGGTAGCGGCCATGGCGATCAGCACCGAAAGTGCCAGAGCTCTTGCAGGGGTTTTCATGATGCTCCTTGTGAGGGGTGACAGGCGATGCGGGGATGAGGGTTAGTGCGAAATTTGCTAGCGGGAGGACTTGGGGTCCAGGGCATCCCGGACGGCGTCGCCCAGAAGGTTGAAGGCCAGGACGGTGATGACGAGCATGATGCCGGGGACCGCGAGGAACCACGGATCGCTGAGGTACCAGTTGCCGGACTGGGCGGCGTTGAGCATCTGGCCCCACGACGGTGTGGGGTCCTTGACGCCGACGCCCAGGAAGGAGAGGGCTGCCTCGGCCGAGATGTTGGTGGGGATCAGCATGGTGGCGTACACCAGGACCACTCCCATGACGTTGGGGATGATCTGCCGGAAGAGAATGCTCAGGTGTGAGGCGCCGAAGGATCGGGCTGCTTCGACGAACTCGCGCTCGCGGAGGCTCAGCACCTGGCCTCGGACGATTCTGGCGAGGTACGCCCAACCGAAGAAGCCCAGGATGATCACCAGGGAGGCCGTGGGCAGGAAGCTGCCTTCGCCCAGCGGCGTGTCCCTTAGCCGTGACTGCAGGATGGGTGTCAGGGAGAGCACCAGGAGAAGGTGCGGGAAGGCCAGGAACAAGTCCATGATGCGGCTGATGATGGCGTCCGTCTTACCGCCGAAGTAGCCGGCTGCCGCGCCAAGGACAGTTCCTAGGACCACTGAAACCACCGTGGAGAGCAGCGCGATGGTCAGTGACACTTGTCCGCCGTAGGCGAGCCTGGCGAACAGGTCGCGTCCCAATCCTGGCTCGACGCCCAACCAGTGTTGGGCCGAGGGATACATGTAGCCGGGAAGAGGCAGGCCGGGGGTTTGGAAGTCATCCAGAACCTCGGGACTGGTGTTGGACGTGTAGGGGTCGTTGCCAGAGATGGCGCTGAGGACGGGAGCCAGGATGGCGAACAGCAGGATGGCAACCACCACGCACAGGCTGAGGAGCGCGATCTTGCTGCGCCGGATCCTCATCCAGGCCGTGGCGAGGAGGGAACGTGCTTCGGCAGGAGCTTTGGCCTCCGGCGACGTTGCCGGAGGGAGCGGCGGGCTGCCGATGCTTGGTTCGACGGACTGTATCTGGGTCAACGGTTCTGCTCGTTTCATGATCAGGAGCTGGCTCCGGAGTTCTTGTATACCAAAATAGACTAGAGCAGGATTGATGCGATGTAAATCACAAATAATGTACTGTTTGGAATACCAGAGAGTAATACGAGCTGTCCCTCGCGGACAGGAAACAGGAGTCGCCGTGCCTACCAAGGTCACCGCCCGCTACGTGCTGGGGCATCAGAACGGCCGCCACGTTCTGCTCGAAAATGCGTGCGTGGTCTACAGTGGCCACACCATCGACTACGTGGGATACGAGTACACCGGGCCGGTGGACGAGGAAGTCCACGTAGGCGAAGCGCTGCTGATGCCCGGCCTGATCGACCTCGACGCGTTGACGGACATAGACCACCTCATTCTGGACAGCTGGGCAGGTCCGGAGCAGGCCAAGGGCCATCAGTGGTCCGAGGATTACTTCCAGCACCGCCGCGCTGACGTCTTCACAGCAGAAGAACGCCAGGAGATCCGCGAGTACGCCCTCATCCAGCTGATACTTCACGGCATCACCACTTACATGCCCATCGCCTCGGAAGTTCACTCGGAGTGGGCTGAGCCTTTCGAGGAACTGGTGGGCATGGCGGACACCAGCCGCCGCTTGGGCCTGCGCGGCTATTTGGGCCCCGCCTACAGATCCGGTGTGAACGTCGTGTTGGCGAACGGCGAACGCTCGGTAATGTTCGACGACGGCAGGGGACGTGAGGGACTCGCCGACGCCTTGCGCTTCATTGACCACGCAACGGAGCTGAACGATCCGCTGGTCAACGGTGTTCTGCTCCCGTGCCGGATCGAAACCCTGGACATCGAGCTGCTCAAGGCGACAGCGGCGGCTTCCAGCGAGCGGGACGTGCTGGTGCGCCTGCACTCACTGCAGGGCCTCGTGGAGCGCGAGCTCATCCTGGACTGGCACGGAGTCACACCCTTGGAGCTCCTGGACCAAGTGGGAATGCTGAACGAGCGCCTGCTCATCCCGCACGCCACCTACATGGACAGGAATCCTGCTGTGTTTGGGGAGGACCGCGGCGACCTCGCCCGGTTGGCAGCAAGCGGTGCCAGCATCATCCATTGCCCGTTGACGTCCATGCGTTACGGAAG
Organism: Paenarthrobacter sp. NPDC091711; assembly: GCF_044756605.1. NCBI lineage: Bacteria > Bacillati > Actinomycetota > Actinomycetes > Micrococcales > Micrococcaceae > Paenarthrobacter > Paenarthrobacter sp. NPDC091711. Next base: position 43,468 of record NZ_JBIVTF010000021.1, on the reverse strand, counting down.
CACGCTGGATTCCTTCAATGCCTACAAGGCAGCAGGGGTCAACATTTCGCTGGGTACCGACTCCTTCCCGCCGGACCTGATCCGCGGCATGGACGCGGGAGTGCAGCTTGCCAAGATCCTCGCCGGGAGGAACGACGCCGGCGACGTCGCCGGATACGTCGACGCCGCCACCCTGGGCGGTGCGCATGCTTTGAGGCGCCCGGACCTTGGCCGGCTGCAGCAAGGCGCCCAAGCCGACCTCGTGGCCTTCTCCCTGGGGGACTTCCGGGACGGTGTCCACGACGACCCGTTCCGCACCCTGCTCCTCAACGGCACAGCCCGCCAGGCCGTGCTTTCAGTGGTAGCCGGACGAACCATCATGGCCGAAGGGCGCATCGATGGAGTGGACCTGGACTACTGGCGCGTCAAGGGCCAGGAACTCTTTGACAAGATGCGCCGCGCCTACAGCGTCCGGGACAGCCGGAACCGTGCGGCGGATGAGCTGTTTCCTCCCGTGTATGCTCGGTTGGAACGCTGACCGGCGCCGTCCGCCGCAGGGAGCGGACACTGGCATGAAGGGAAGTTTGACAGTGGCTGAGGCGATGCCGGAAACCGGGAATGGCCGCGACGAAGAGGCCCGCGCGGAGAATGTCTACCAACTGGTGTTGGAGGGCATTGTCACGGGCACGTACGCGCAGGGTATGCGGTTGCGGGAACGCGAACTTTCAGAGCTCTATAACGTCTCCCGCATTCCTGTGCGCGAAGCCATCCAGCGCCTGGAACAGGACGGCTTCGTGGCAACTTTCCCCCGCCGCGGTGCGGTGGTGCGCCAGCTGACCCTCACGGATGTCAACGAGCTTTTTGATGTGCGCCTCTGCCTTGAGACGTTTGCCGCGCGCATGGCCGCCACACGTGTAGCCGAAGGCAGCGACGGCGGACGGCTGGAAGAACTCATGGAGGCCTCCAAAGCAGCCATCGACGACGAACGGACCGACGACGTCGCCTTGATTAGCGCCGAGCTCCACGCCGAAATCGTGCGACTGTCCGGGAACAGGCTGCTGATTGAATCCGTGAAACCCCTGTTCGGGCGGATGCGCTGGATCTTTGGACTGGCCCACAACCGCAGCAATGAGCTCCAACGCGATGAACACACCGAACTGTGCAACGCCATCCTGAAGGGTAAGCCGGATCTGGCCTACTCGCTGGCGTACTCGCACATCGAGCTGGGCCGCGAACCCGTTCTGGCCGGGCTGGCCGAGACGCTGGAACCGTGAGTTCTTGTACAGCTAACGCCCTTTAGAAGCCCTCTTAGGGGCATTAGCTGTACAAAAACTCGTTAGTCGTCCGCGTCCGGGTACTCGTCCTCGTCGTCGTACCGGCCGGATTCCTCCACTTCCACCTCAAGGATCTTGAGCAACTCCGTATCCGGGTTCAGCATGATGGCGGCCTCGTCGCGGCGGTGCTGCAGCACCGTATCCAGGTAGGACTGCACGGTCTCCGCCAAGGGGACGTACCTGTCCTGCTTCTGGCTCATGTACCAGCGGTGCTCCAGGACTTCGTGGACCACTTCCGCGGGCTCCAGTTTCCCGGCGAGGTGCCGCGGAATGGAACGCACTATGGGCTCGAAGATCTGGCTGACCCAGATGTGGGCGCTGATTTCCTCGTCCAGGTCCGGGTTGTTGTCCGCACGGAACTGGTCCATGTCGTTGAGGAGCCTGCGGGCCTGGTTTTCCTGGGCGTCCAGGCCGGTGAGGCGCAGCAAGCGACGCTGGTGGTGACCGGCGTCGACCACTTTTGGCTGGAGCTGGATGGTGGAGCCGTCCGCCGTGGTCTTGATGGCGTACTCCTCCACGTCGAAGCCGAGCTCGTTGAGGCGTCGGATCCGGGCAGCCACGCGCCACCTTTCGCCGAGTTCGAAGGATTCCTTCTCCGTCAGTTCGGTCCAGAGCCGGCGGTAACTGTCCATGATCAGCTCACTGGTGGCTACGGGATCCACCTTTTCCTCGATGAGGCCGCCGTCCAGCAGGTCCATCAGTTCACCGGCGATGTTCACGCGGGCGATTTCGAGGTCGTATTCCCGCTGGCCCATGGAGAGGTCCGGGTAGAGCTCGCCCGTTTCGGCGTCCACCAAGTAAGCGGCGAAGGCACCGGCATCACGGCGGAACAACGTGTTGGACAGCGAAACGTCACCCCAGTAGAAGCCCACCAGGTGCAGGCGCACCAGAAGCAGCGCCTGAGCGTCAATGAGCCGGGTCAGGGTGTCCTTGCGGAGCATCTGGGAAAACAATGCACGGTACGGCATGGAGAATTTCAGGTGGCGTGTGACCAGCACCGGATTCAGCGGCCTGCCATCCGCGGTGGTCCTGCCCGTGATGACAGCCACCGGCTCCACACAAGGAACGTCCAGTCGCGCCAGCTTCCGCAGCATGTGGTATTCATGGCGGGCAACGTGCTCAGAGGTTTCCTTGATGGCAATGACCGAGCCACCCAAATGTGCGAACCGGACGATGTGCCGGGAAATACCGCGGGGGAGCGCAGCAAGGTTCTCAGCCGGCCAGTCTTCCAAGGCAATATGCCACGGCAAATCCAGCAACTCCGGATCAGCCGCAGCAGCGGTGATATTCAGGGAACCGATGACACTGGCCGGCGGTGCGGTGTCCTGCGCACTCGCGGCTTCAGTGCGGGGGAGCTTGCCGATCTGCCCGTAGTCGGTGGGTTCGTCGTGCCACTGGGCTTCGTTTTGCTCGCTCATGCCTCAATTGTTCCGTACTTGGAGTCCGGGGCAGCTATCGCTTCAGCAAAGGGATACTCCGGCTTTGCTGACCACTCGACGTCGGGTGCTTCCTGGAAGACGACGCCCTGCTTGGTGAGCCGCTCACCCAAGACGCCCAACCGGCGTCGGAAGTCACCGGTGTTGCGGACCTCCGGGCCGGACCAGGCGACTTCCGCCAAGGAAACAGCACGTGGGTACAGGAGCCATTGGGCCTGCTTGTTGTCGCGGATGGTCTCGGACCACAGTGCGCCTTCGACGCCCAGGATCTGCTCCTCTGCCAAGCCACCCTGGGCCGGGTCCCAGTTGTAGTACTCGGACCAAGTGAAGGGTCCACCTTCAACCCATTCGAGTCCCACCGGGCTGTCCGACGCGTACTTCTGGTCCAGGTAGGTGTTGGCCGCGGGGGACATGATCACCCGAGAAGCTGCTTCTCCGGCCTGCCGTACCACCGGCTCGAAATCGCCGTGCCAGTACTGGATCACAGCACCTTCCGGAAGCTCGACGGCGGCGAATTCGTTCCAGCCCACCACGGTCTTGCCGGTTTCAGCGCCGATCCGGACGAATTGTTGGACCATGGTCACGTAGTCGTCATGTCCGGTGACATGGGCTTCGTCGCCGCCGATGTGCACGTAGGGGCCCACCGTGATGGCGGCGAGCTGGCCAAGGACTTCGCGGACGAACTCGTAGGTGACCGGCAGGTCAGCGGTCAGGGTTGACCAGCCCACCTCGGAGGTGGTGCTCATGGGTTTCGCCTGGCCATCAGGATTGAGCTGGGGTATGGCCGCGAGGGCCGCATTGACGTGGCCCGGGAGGTCGATCTCCGGCACCAGCAGCACGTTCTTGCTGGCGGCGTAGGCCTGGATGTCCCTGAAATCCTGCTGCGTGTAAAAGCCATGCCGTCCGCGGGCTGGGACCGCGGTGGGCACCTCTACCGCGCCCAGCCCGCCGATCTCTGTCAGCTTGCCGTAGGGCAACCCGGACGGGTTGTGTTCCGGTTCGTGGATTTCGATGCGCCACGATTGGTCATCGGTGAGGTGCAGGTGCAGGGCGTTGAGCTTGAACTGCGTCATGACGTCGATCTGCTCTTTCACCTCCTCCACGGTGAAGAAATTACGGGCCACGTCCAGCATGAGGCCGCGGTACGCGAACCGCGGAGCGTCCGCAATGTCGACGGCGGGAATCACCCCGGTGCCTGCTGTGCCGCTGCTTGCGGTGCCGTTGCTTTCGGTGGGACCGGGGCCCTCGATGGACGCCGGAAAAAGCTGCCGCAGCGTCTGCGCTCCGTTGAACAGTCCCGCGGCGGTGGACGCCGTGATCTTGACCCCATCCTCGGTGACGCTGAGCGCGTACGCTTCCGGGCCGCCGTCGAACGCTTCCACCAGCTCGAGGGAGATGTCACCGGGGAGGCTGTCTTCCACGATGGGCAGATCAAAACCGGTGCCGCGGCGCAGGAGCGCTGCGAGCTGTTCCGCGACGGGGGCTGCTGAGTCGCCGGCGGCGATCCGGGCGGTGGATGAGAGCGTGAAAGCCGGGCCGTCCAGTAGTGCGACGTGGGAGGGGCGGGGGATCAGGTTATCTGTGGTGTTCATGCCGTTCTTTCGCCAGAGTTAGGTTAACGCGAGAGCGGCCCGACCGGGAGGGGTCGGGCCGCTATCAAAATGCGGAACGTACAGACGCGTCAGCGCCGGGGACTAGTCGCCCAGGCGGAGACCGGTCTTCGTGTCGAACAGGTGCACGTGGCCGGACTGCGGACGAACGAAGATGGACTCACCCTTCATCGGAGGGCGGCGACCGTCGACGCGGGCCACGATGTCGTGGCTCTTGCCGTCCAGGATGGTGTGGCCGTAAACGTAAGCGTCGGCACCGAGTTCTTCAACCACGTCAACCTCAACCTGGAGGCCTTCGCCGTTGCCGACGGTCTCAAGGTCTTCCGGACGCGAACCAACCGTGACGGTCTGGCCGTGAGCCTCTTCGAGGACGTCGCGCGGCACGGGGTAAACCGTTCCGCCGAACTGGACACCGCCGTCCACCACCGGCAGTTCAAGCAGGTTCATGGCCGGGGAGCCGATGAAGCCTGCAACGAAGACGTTCTGCGGGCGGTCGTAAAGGTTGCGCGGGGTGTCAACCTGCTGCAGCAGGCCGTCCTTCAGGACAGCAACGCGATCGCCCATGGTCATGGCCTCAACCTGGTCGTGGGTCACGTAAACCGTGGTGACGCCCAGGCGGCGGGTCAGGGATGCGATCTGCGTACGGGTCTGGACGCGGAGCTTGGCGTCAAGGTTGGAAAGCGGCTCATCCATGAGGAAGACCTGCGGGTTACGGACGATTGCACGGCCCATGGCAACACGCTGGCGCTGACCACCGGAGAGAGCCTTCGGCTTGCGGTCAAGGTAAGCCTCAAGGTCAAGGAGCTTGGCGGCTTCGCGGACACGCTCGGCGCGCTCTTCCTTGGAGACGCCGGCGATCTTCAGTGCGAAGCCCATGTTGTCCGCAACGGTCATGTGCGGGTACAGGGCGTAGTTCTGGAAGACCATGGCGATGTCGCGGTCCTTCGGCGGAACGTCAGTGACGTCGCGATCGCCGATCAGGATACGGCCTGCGTTGACGTCCTCAAGGCCTGCGAGCATGCGCAGCGAGGTGGACTTACCGCAACCGGAGGGTCCAACGAGGACCAGGAATTCGCCATCGGCGATGTCGATGTTGAGCTTATCGACGGCGGGCTTATCTGTGCCCGGGTACAGACGCGTAGCGTTATCAAAAGTAACTGTAGCCACAGTTATCAATCCCTTCACCGGCAGGTACGTGCCGGACGATCCGTTGTGAATGGTTCATTTTCTTCAGTTGAACTCCCCGGCCAAGGGCCGGGGAGGATCGCGTGACGCCGCACGGTACTGTGCGTCACATCACATCCAAGAGTATGTCAGACTTTTTGACTAACTACCTAAATGTTACGAACGTCACATGTTGCGCTCGTCACTCGTCAGGCTTCTGCGGTGACGTGCCGCCGCTCGCGCAGCAAGGCCTCGAGCAGCTCCGCCACGTGCACCGGGGCTTCCACCCGGTACTGCGCTTGGGTGAAGTCCAGGCCTACTTTGATGCCAACGTCATCGCCCATCAGGTGGCCCAGGGCATCCTCATCAGTAACGTCGTCGCCGGCAAACAGAATGGCCGTTGCACCCGTGGCCTGGCGAAGGAACTCCACGGCTTCACCCTTGGATGCGTGGACCACCGAGGTTTCCAGCACGCGCTTGCCCGTCTTCAGGTAGACCCCGGGGTGCTCGCGGAGCACCCGGGTGGCCGCCTCGACGGCGTCTTCGGCAACGTCATCGTCGGCCAGCCTTGTGTGGAGGACGACGCCGGCGGGCTTGTCTTCGAGCAACGTTCCCGGAGCGATGTTCACGATTTCCGCAAGAACTTCACGGACCGCGGCCAGCTTCGTGCGCTGCTCCTCGTCCAGTTCCAGGCCCAACGATCCCTCACCAAGCCAGACCTCAGCGCCATGGCTGCCGATCAGCAGCGTGTCCTTCGGTGGCGAGGCGACCAGCCGCAGACTGTCCAGTGCGCGGCCTGAGATGAGCGCCGTCGTCGTGCGTGGAAGTTCCGCGAGGGCCTCCAAAGCTGCGGCCGAACGGGGAAGGGGGCGTGCGTCTTCCGCGTGGTCCACGAGGGGGGAGAGGGTGCCGTCGAAGTCCAGGGCCACCAGGAGGTGCTCCGTGCTGGAAATGCGCCGGACTGCTTCCAAGAGTTCGGGCGAAAGGGACAAGTTCTCAGCTGTCATCGCGCACTACCTTTTCTTCGAGGGCAGCCAGGAACTCCGCTGACCAGTGATCGACGTCGTGGTCAAGGATCTGCTTGCGCATCAACTTCATGCGGCGCCGGGCTTCCTTGGGATCCAAGGTGATGGCCTTCAGGACTGTCGACTTGAGGCCATCGATGTCGTGCGGATTGATCAGGAACGCTTGCTTGAGCTGATCAGCAGCGCCGGCGAACTCGCTGAGGACCAACGCGCCGTCGTCGTTTTGTCGCGCGGTGACGTATTCCTTGGCAACAAGGTTCATTCCGTCGCGCAGCGCGGTAACCAGCATGACGTCCGCCGCGAGGTACAAGGCAACCATTTCTTCCACCGGGTAGCTGTGGTGCAGGTAGCGGACAGCCGTGTTCTGGATGGTGTCGTAGGTTCCGTTGATGTGGCCCACGGTGCCTTCGATCTCCTCGCGGAGCAGCCTGTACTGTTCAACCCGCTCCCGGCTGGGGCTCGCCACCTGGATCAGGGTGGCGTCCTCCACCTTGATGTGGCCGTCCGCCAGCAGTTCCTCGAAAGCCTTGAGCCGGTGCCTGATGCCCTTGGTGTAGTCCAGGCGGTCCACGCCCAGGAGGATGGTCTTGGGATTGCCCAGGTCCTTGCGGATCTGCTGGGCGCGTTCGATGATGTCCGGCCGGTCGGCGAGCTCACGGATCTGGGCAACATCGATGGAAATCGGGAAGGCCTGGGCCCGTGCGATGTGGGTGACCTGGCCGTTGGCGCCCTTGACGTGGACCTGCTGCTGCTTGACGCTGGCGCCCAGGAAGCGGCGTGCGGAACGCATGAAGTTGCCGGCGTCGCTGGGGCGCTGGAAGCCCAACAGGTCTGCGCCGAGCAAACCGTCAATGATTTCGCGGCGCCAAGGGAGCTGCGCAAAGATCTCCGGCGGCGGGAACGGTATGTGGTTGAAGAAGCCAATCTTCAAGTCCGGGCGGGACTCGCGCAGAAGCCTTGGAACAAGCTGGAGCTGGTAGTCCTGGACCCAGACAGTGGCGCCGTCCGCTGCATGGCGAGCGACGGCGTCGGCGAACTTCCGGTTGACCTTGCGGTAGGAATCCCACCACGTCCGGTGGAACTCCGGCGGCGCGATGACGTCGTGGTAGAGCGGCCAAATGGTGGCGTTGGAGAAGCCCTCGTAAAAGAGTTCAACGTCATCACTGCTCAACTGAACCGGTAGGAGATCCATACCTTCGTGGCTGAACGGGCGCACAGTCTCATCCGGGGCGCCATGCCAACCCACCCACGCGCCGTCGGACTTTGTCATCATCGGCGCGAGCGCTGTGACCAGGCCGCCGGGCGAGCGACGCCAGCCGCTTTCTTCGTTGTCATCGCTGATGCGATCCACCGGCAACCTGTTGGAGACCACCATGAAATCGAACGTGCTCGCCGTGGGCTTCTTCGTTGGAGAAGCCTTGGTGCCTTGTTCGGTACTGAGTTTGTCGCTTGCAGGATCCTGCATTAATGCTCCCTGGGGTTGCTGTGACTCAACTCCCAGCCTACTAGCGGAATCATCCCAGGCACTTGATCGTTCAACAACAGGGTCAATGGGCGTGGGCAAACCTTCAAGTTTGCTCCCGTAAACTGGCCCCGTTGCCCCAAGCTATGCACGTTGACGTCGAATACCCCGAGGAACTGATGAGCCCCGCAAACGAATCACGCCTGTCCAAGGCCGAAAGAACCGCCCAGGCGCGGGAGAAAGCGCGCGCAATCCGCGAAGAACAGTTGAAGAAGGAGAAGCGCAACAAGCTTCTTGTCGGCTGGGGCATCGTGGCGGCCGTGCTGGTCATTATCGCTGTGGTTGCGTATGTGGTTGTTGGCAATGTGCAGAACAACGCGCCTGTGGCCGATCAGGGTCCGACGCCGGCCAACGGCAACGTGCACGGCGGTGTGACGTTGCTGGCCAACACCGAAGTGGTGAAATCGGAACCTGCCACCGTCAACGTGGCCGACGTCCCGGCTCCCCTTGAAACCAAGCCGGCTACGGTAACCGCGCCGGGTGCCGAAGCCGAGGCAGGCAAGCCCGTCAAGGTGGTTGCCTACATCGACTTCATCTGCCCTGTGTGCAAGCAGTTCGAGACCGCCTACGGCGAGTCCCTCACGAACCTCCGCAACGAAGGCAAAATCTCCGTCGAGTACCGTGCCCTCGGCTTCCTGGACCGCCAGTCCACCACCAACTACTCCTCACGCGCAGCCAACGCTGCCGCCTGCGTAGTGAACTCCTCGCCGGAAAAGTACGCGGAATTCTTCAACCTGCTCTTCGAGCGTCAGCCGGCTGAAGGCGGAGCGGGCATCTCCGACAACGACCTCAAGAAAATGGCCACCGAAATCGGTGCAGCCAACATTGACTCCTGCATCGACAGCAAGCAGTTCCGGCCTTGGGTAAAGGTTGCCACCCAGGAAGCTGCGGCAATCGGTGTCACCGGAACGCCCACAGTGTTCATCGACGGCAAGCAGTGGGACGGCAGGTCCGACCTGAACGCCGAGATCCAGACGGCAATCACCGCCAAGGGCTAAACCCCGCGGAATGCACGACGGCGGCCGGTCACCCTTCGCGGGTGGCCGGCCGCTGCTGCTTGGCAGCGAATTTCGTTGACGGGGATGGTCTGGGCTAACCTTATCTAGCGCTCTTTCGCGCTTTGCTTCGGGTAACCGAAGCGTGCCTCCTTAGCTCAGTTGGCCAGAGCACCGCTCTTGTAAAGCGGGGGTCGTCGGTTCGAATCCGACAGGGGGCTCCACGAACCCCTCCGTTCCGGCGATTTTGCCCGGAACGGAGGGGTTTTTCGTGTTTGCAGTGCAGGGCACTACACGAACCGGCCTGGAATCAAGCTCTTCCCGCTCAGCTGTGCCTGTTTCGGCGTCCTGCCCGGTCGGCGAAGGCATCCAGGGCTGAGATGATGTCAGGAGCCACCCAGACACGGGTGCCGCGGATTTTTCCGGCGGATGCCAGGACGCCGGCTTCCTCCAGCCGTTCCACTGCCCGGTATGCGGTGGCCAGGGAGGCCCCGGTGTGTTCTGCGACCATCTCAGCGGTCAGTGCCGGCTCACGTGGTATCAGGTCCAGGACCTTGCGGACGGACGAGGGACCACCGGCCAGGCGTTCCTGGTAGCTTGCCTCTACGGCCTCGATGTCGGCAGCCAGTTGCCGGCCATTGTCGACCGCACGGACAGCGGACTCCGCAAAGCGCTCCACGATCGGCTCGATGTCCCCTTCGCGGTAGGCGCCCAAGGCATCAAAGTACAGACGGGTGTCCGTCAGTAGCCCCGAGGACACGGGCACAGTGACGTTCTCAGTTATGCCCTTGGCTCGCAGCAGCGCGCTGACGATCGCCCGCCCGGTGCGGCCGTTGCCGTCAGCGAACGGGTGGATTGTTTCGAACTGGGCGTGTGCGATAGCAGCCTGGGTCAGTGCCGGGATGTCGTCCCGCTGCATGAAGGCCACCAGGTCTTCGACCGCCGGCATCACCCGGTCGGGATGGGGCGGGACGAACTCGGCCGTGTGTGGGGAGTTGCCCCGGATCCAGTTCTGGGCGTCCCTGTACTCACCGGCGATGCTTTCGTCGGAGGCGTTCAGCAGGGCGTGGTGCATGACAGCAATGTTCTGCGCGGATAGATTCTCGGACAGGTCGATCGCCGCCTGCAGGGCCCTGACGTTGGAGGCGATCAGTGAAGCGTTCGAGCTGGAGGTGTCACCCAGCTGGGCCAAGGCGATTTTGCGGGCGCCGGCGGTCAGGTTCTCGATTTGGGAACTGGATGCGGACTCGCTGCGCAGCAGCAGTGCCGCGAATGGTGTGGTGTCCCTGCCCAGCTCGGCGTCGAAGCGCACCATCTCAACCGTTGCCGCTTCTGCCAGTGCTTGGGTTCGGGAATCAATGGCCGGGTTCAGCCTGGCGATCTTTTGGGCGACTGCGGCCTCGTAGGGTCCGCGGGCCAGCAGCCGCTGTCTTCGGGAGGCGCTCCGATCGGGATCGGTTTCCCAGGGATGCGCCTCGTAGCCGACGGCGGGCCAGGCTCCGACACCAGTGGTCAGGGAGGTACCCGGTTCGGCGTGTGCGCTGGCGGCAAACTCTCCGCCCGCAGAGATGCCGCGGGGCTGAAGGTTCCGGGAATCCATGGTTTCCTTTGAGAAGACTGAATTCTGATTTTCTCATAAGTGGATTGAAATGAGAATATCTGCGTCGTTTCTTCTCATGCGGCCTACGCTTCCGTAGGAAGGTCTCAAGCCTGCGCTCTCCCCAAAACCTGCGGAAAGTGCTCTTACGGCGTCAACGGAGGGCAGGAACTTCACTTAGGGAGCGGGTGTGAGCAGTCATGGTGGACCACTGAGACCAGCACGGAGTTCGGCGCGATCAAACCTGCTGATCTTCTCAGTGTTCACGGCAGCGCTCAGCTGGTGCGTCGCACTCCTGGGAATCGTGAACAGTCCTGCTGGTGCGATCTTCTTGACCGTCCCAGCGCTGATGGCCACCGGGATCGTGGTCGCAGCCACGCGGCGCCGACGCACTCAGCCGCGCCACCTCGGAGCACCGTCTCTGAAAGCAAGGACTACTTGGAGCGCGCAGCGCAAGTCCGTACTGATCTTGATGAGCTTCACCGCGGCGCTCTGCTGGTGGATCGCGATTGTGGGTCTCAGTACGGGAGCCGGCGCGTTCTTCCTGTGGTTTCCTGTCTTGGTGACGGCCGGGACGGTAGTTATGTTTGCCTACATCAAGCCTTGGAAGGTCACCCGGATCTGAGTCATGTCGCCTGCAGATGTCCCGGCGCGACGACAGACGCGAGAGACCAAGCTTGAAGCTGTCAGCGGTCTATGACTTCAAAAGGGGTTAGCGGTACGACGTAGTACTCCTTGGCTTTTGCTGTTGGTGAGGACCGTGTTGCGCCGGGCTTGAGCTTCCCCCTCTGAAGTGAACCGCAATGCTTGGTTCTCCCTGGGGCTCCAATTGGATTCGCTGTAAACGTTTCGCTTTAAGCCGTGGCTGTCATTCGAGCTGAGGTAGACAGCCGGTCGGGGAAGTCAAAGGCGACTGTGGATCTCTCCGTCGCTTCTTGCTCCTGCGTGTAAGGGCCGTCAGTGGGTTTGTTTTGTGTTGCCGCGAGCAGCAACACGGCGTGCGATGCCCCTTGGGATGCCGCGTTTGGCGACGTAGATCAGCACTCCCACGACGATGAGAACGAGTATGACAACCGCGGCAATGATGACGTGCCAGGCGGCGATTCCACCCATGGTGTTCCTCCTTGGCTAGATAGGACGAGTAGGCATGTGGCCAGCCTAGCGAGTCGGATGGGGCTTACCGGCGCAGATCCGAATGATCCCGTCCCGGCGAGGTACTGAACCGGCCCCACCGGGCCGAGTGCCGCCGTCGTGAGTTCCTCGCCTCAGCGCACTGGGCAGATCTCCCCATGGCACTACTGCGGTCCCACGCCTACGATGACAGGGGACCGCTCGGTCCGCTCAGTCACTTTCTTGGGGAAAAGGACCTTACCCATGCCGTTGCCTCGACCTGCCACTCACCATCCGCTTCGAAGGACACGGCAAGGGGTGTGGGCCGCCCTGGTGACCGCCGTCCTGGTGGCCGCGGGCCTTTTCGCCGGAGCGGCACCCGCCTCGGCCGCAACCTACACCTTCAAGGGTGTGGTCAAAGGAAAACTGACAGCAACCGCAACGGCCACTGCGCTTGGCGACGTGTGGGTGGGGGCGTACACCAATGACGACCGCGCCTCCTTGGTAGCCGGCGCGTGGTCTTCGCCCGATGGCTCCTACAGCTTTAGCGTGCCGGCTGCTGGCAGCTACAAATTGTGGACCACGTGCAGTAGCGGACCCTGCTCCGCCACCTACGCCAGTGAGTGGAATGTGAACCAGTCAAGTTCCTACGGTTCGACGCCGGTTGCCGTCACCGATGCTGCTCCCACCACCACGTACAACCCCCAGCTGGAAGCGTTCGGCAGCATGAGCGGCAGGGTCACCAACAAGGCCGGCCAGCCGGTGACGGCAGTATCCGTCTCAGCTTCACCCAACAACGGCGGACAGGTGAGCAGCACCACGCCCGACGCCAACGGCTACTTCACCGTCACCAAGATTCCGCCCAACCAGGCATACATCAGCGTCCGGGACGAGTCGGGCCAGCGTCTCTACCTGGAACAGTATTGGAACGGCACCGGCACTGTGGATACCTACAGCACGGCTACCGTCCCGCCCGGTGTGCAGTGGACCAACGTGAACTTCGTCCTCAAGGATGAAACCATCATGGAAGCAACTGTCGTCGATCCGGCAGGCGCGCCGATTGCCGACGTCGGGTATGTCCCGTGGGTCTATAACGACGCAACGGGAGCCTGGGACGGACCTCAGATGGGTCCGCTTACCTCGGATGCGCAGGGCAAGATTTACTGGCGCATGGCAGCCGGAAAGAAATACAAGCTCTGCGTCTCGGACACGGTTTACGAGGGCACGCCCCGCGAAAAACGCTACAAGACCGAATGCTACGACAACACGGCCACCAAGGACACGGCCACCGTTCTGACGGCAACCGCTGCTGGCCAGCGTGTAAAGCTGACCATGCAACTGGACGTCGAAGGGCTGTCGCTGGCACCTGGCAGGCCGTTCGTTTACGGTTCTGCCCAGGCCGGACAGAAACTGACCGTTGATCCCGGCGTCTGGGGACCGGCTCCGGTGACCCTCGCTTACCAGTGGCAGCGGTCCAAAGACGGCGAGGCCCTTCAGGACATTGCCGGCGCCACCACCACTGCGTACGTGCCCACCACCGCTGATGCCGGGTACGACATCTGGGCGAAAGTCAGCGGGACCAAGACCGGGTATGCGTCGTACTCCACCTCGGTACACGGCGGAAAATCGGGCGCCGACGCCGTCACGGCGTCCAAGCCCTTCACCCTTCTGGGAACGCCCAGCGCTGGGAACACTCTGACCGTTGACCACGGCACCCTGAATCCCGCCCCCGATTTTGGCCCCTACTACGACTGGTTCGTCGACGGCGTGCAGGACTACAGGTCAAACGGGCCGACGTTCCTCCTCCAAGCCTCCGACGCCGGCAAGAAAGTCACTGCCCGGCTGAGTGTCCACGACTGGCCCCTGCAGCCCTATTACGGCCAAGCCACCGTCACCGTCGCTGCCGGGACCTTGACGGCTCCGGTGCCGACGATTTCCGGGACGGTGAAGGTCGGCTCGGTGTTGACGGCTGCTCCGGGTGCGTGGGGTCCTGCTCCTGTGACGTTGGCTTATCAGTGGTTCCGAAGCGGTGTTGCGGTGACCGGTGCTACTGCTGCTACTTATTCGTTGGTTGCGGCTGATTTGGGTAAGACCATGACGGTCCAGGTCACGGGTTCGAAGGCCGGCTTTACGACGGCGGCGAAGACTTCCGCTGCGACGGCTGCTGTGGCGGTGGGGACCTTGACGGCTCCGGTGCCGACGATTTCCGGGACGGTGAAGGTCGGCTCGGTGTTGACGGCTGTTCCGGGTGCGTGGGGTCCTGCTCCTGTGACGTTGGCGTATCAGTGGTTCCGGAGCGGTGTTGCGGTGACGGGTGCAACGTCAGCTACTTATTCGTTGGTTGCGGCTGATTTGGGTAAGACCATGACGGTCCAGGTCACGGGGTCGAAGGCCGGCTTTACGACGGCGGCGAAGACTTCCGCTGCGACTGCTGCTGTCGCTGCCGGTACCCTAACGGCTCCGGTTCCTGCGGTGTCGGGCACCAACACGGTGGGCAGCACGCTCACTGCGACCCCCGGCACGTGGGGTCCTGCGCCCGTGACGCTGAGCTACCAGTGGTACCGCGGAAGCACCGCCATTTCGGGCGCCACCGCTCAGACATACAAATTGGTCGCTGCGGACAAGGGTAGCGCCATCAAAGTACGTGTGACCGGCACAAAGACTGCGTACACTGCACTGGCGCGCTACTCTGCGGCCACGGCGTTGATCGGCTGATCAGAAGTCGCCGCCGGTGAGCTCGCTTGGCGGCGGTGGGTCTGGCTATCCGCTGAGCCTTGCCGTGTTCGGCCCTTACTCTGGCTTGATCGATGACAACCGGCTGATCCGCCGCCGCGCCGCAGCAATCAACGGACGTGCTGCCAGAACGCCTGCCTTCAACGAGCCAAGAACCTTGTTGAAACTGCCTTCGAAGCGGCCTCTGCTTCGCCAGTTTTGCGTCAGTTCCCACGTGGTGCGGACGGAGTGCACGGCGAGTACGACGGTAAAGAGTGAGATCACCAAGCCAGCGATCGAGGCGGCCACGATCATCACACCTGTGATGTGCACCAAAAGGACGGCAGAGATCACAACTGTGTGGGCGTCAAGAAGTTCCATATTCATTTCTCGTTGTGCGGGATGGTGAGTTGGTAGTGCCAGGGTGTGGGAGGCGGAACCCGCTGCCAGGTGCGCGGGTTGCACCTTCAGTTTCGTCTTTATCCTAGCTATGAGCACCTAATGGTTCGTTGGCAACGCGTCACGAACTTGTCAGAATTGCCAAGACGGCAGGGTGTCCGTCAATACGCTGCCCGAATAAGCGGCAGCGTCCACCTCGGCACAGTGACAAGGACGAGAAGATGGCAGAACCACAACCACTGGACATCACCTTTGTTGCCCTGCTCGGCAAAGTTCGCCCAGGGGATACCTGGACCTGCGTCCAGTTGCCTGAGTCAGCGAAGATCTTTGGAACCCGTGGACTGGTCAAAGTGGCCGGCACAGTAGACGGGCACCCGTTCACTGGAGCCTTCATGGCGTTGGGAGACGGTACGCACAAGCTGCCGGTGGCCGCTCCTGTCCGCAAAGCTATTGGTAAAGGCGACGGTGACGCGGTTGAAGTTCACCTCACTCAGCGACTGAACTGACGAGAGCCGTCCCCTTTCAGGCTGAAGTCCGGCACCCTATTTGCTCGGCAAACGCGAGCATTGCTTCGCGGGCCATGTCGACGGTAACGAGCCTGTTTCCTGCCACAATGTGCAAGCTGTAGGCGTCTTCGAGCGCCACCATGTTCATGGTGGCTTGATCGAGATCGGCGGAAATAATGAAGGCGCCGGTCGCATTGCCTTCCTCAAAAATTGCGCGGTATGTGGCGGTCTGCCTCAAGTACATCTGCTGGACCAGGGTGTCGTGCAGGTCCGACTGGCCGGCCATGAAGTCGAACTCGTAGAGCAGTCGCATGAGGGCGTCATCGGGTCCGCTGGGCAGTCCGGCGGCAATGGCCGCCCGCAGCTTCTCAGCGGGTGATTCGAGTCCTGCCACCACGCTGTCGCGGTGGTCGCAGAAACGCTCCGTTCCGGCACGGTGGGCCTCCACCAGGAGAGCGTCCAGATCGTCGAAGTAGTAGAGCAACGCCCCTCTGGTCAGCCCGGCCCTTTTGGCGACGTCGGTCAGGGACAGAGAGCGAAGCCCCTGGGTGGAGGCTTCTTTGAGTGCTGCCTCGACGAGCTCGGAGCGGCGCCGTTCCTGCGTGTTGGGTCTAGCCATGCTCTTGACACTATCCGATGTGAACTGCCACACTCCAATAGTTATTTGACGCTGACGTCAAAAAACTAAATCGACCTGAATGGACTCCCATGGAACAGCCCATCACCTCCGTTCCCGCGCAGCCTCCCGAACCTGTAAGCGGGACAGCAGGAAACTATGACGCCTCCTTGTCCCGCAGTCTGGGGCTTGGCGGCAATATCCTCATCACTTTGTCGTCGATTTCGCCTGCTTCCAGCGTCTTCATCCTTGGCGGAGCCGCCCTGACGGCCTTCGGCACCGGGGTGGTGTGGGGATTTCTCATAGCCGGCGTAGTCAGCATTCTTGTGGCCTTTTGCTATGCGGAACTCGCGTCCGCCTACCCCGTAGCGGGCGGCGACTATTCGCTGGTGTCCCGGGCGTTGGGACCGGCTTTTGGTGTCGCCACCTTTTTCATCAGTTTGGTGTCCCTGCCCCTGATTGTGGCGGTCTTCGCCCTGGGTGTGGCCGACTACCTCGGAGTGGCCATCGCAGGGCTCTCACCGCAACAGACGGCGCTGGTGGTGGTGGTTCTCACCACCGTCACCGCCTGCTTCAACATTCGTACCAACGCTTGGCTGACGGGCGTCTTCCTGTTCATCGAAATGGCCGCACTTGTCCTTCTGGCGGTCCTGGGCCTCGTCCACATTGAACGCCCGGTGGAGTCTCTCTTCACTGCCCAGGCTTTGGACCCGGCCACTGGCTCCTTGGCCCCGCTGGCCATCTCCGGGCTCATGATTGCCGTGACACAGGGAATCTTTTCCTTCAATGGATACGGGGGAGCGGTCTACTTTGCCGAGGAAACCAAAAACCCCACAAAGACGTTGGCCCGTGCGGTGATCTGGAGTGCGGCCGTGACTATCGCCGCAGAAATAATCCCGCTGGGTGCAATCCTCCTGGGGGCCTCATCCCAAGAGGAATTATTCGGCTCGGAGCTCCCCGTCGAGGCCTTCCTGAGCGAACGCGCAGGGGAAGCCGTGACCATGCTGGTCCTATTGTCCGTTGCCTTTGCCATCATTAACGCCATCATTGCCATCACCCTCCAGGCCGGCCGCCTGCTCTATGCAGCCGCTCGTGACCAGGCACTGCCAGCAGGTCTTTCCCGCGGGCTGCAGCAAGTGAGCAGCAAGGGCCAGGTGCCCGTCGTTGCCACAGCCGTTATGGGCGTGTTCGCCTTTGTGGCGTGCTTCGTCCCGATCGACGTTCTCCTGACCGCCACAGGATCCACACTGACTTTCAGCTACCTCTTCATCGCGCTGGCCGCCATCAACCACCGCCGAACAAACCGGAATCGAACAGGCTACCGGATGCCGTGGTGGCCGTTGCCTCCCGCCCTGTGTATTGCGGCACTGGGCTTGGTTTTCATCGTGGCCATCCTGGATCCGGCGCAGTGGCTGAGCTTGGGCATTTCGCTGGTCTTCGTGTCTGCCGGCTTCATCTACTACTTCCTGTATCTCCGGCCGCGGAGCGGGACCCACCTGCTGTTACTTGACGCTGTTATTGACGAGGAGAACCACAATGCTTGACCTGTTGCTTCACAACGGAGCTGTCCGCACGTTTGATGAGGCCGGGTGGGCCCAGGCAGTTGGCATTACCAGTGGCGTCATCACCTATGTGGGAACGGACAGTGACGCTCCAGCGGCTCGACGGCGGATCGACCTGAGCGGGCGGCTGCTGACACCCGGCGTCATCGACAGCCACAACCACTTGCTCCTCGGATTCGATCCCGACGCCGTCAGTCTGGAGGGGGCCCACTCCTTGGAGGAGGTCCGCAACCGGATCGCCGATCACGCCAGCGAACGTCCGGACTTGGACTGGGTGTGCGCGGAGAACGCCGTGTATTCGGTAGTGGAAGGTCGGCGGCCCAACGCCGGAGACCTTCGGGGCCTGACTGACCGCCCGGTGTTCATCACCACCTACGACCAGCACTCAGTGTGGCTCAACGACGCCGCCCTGCGGGTGCTTGGAATTGATCGGGGCACTTCCATCCCCTGGGGTCGTCCCGAGGTCGGGGCCGATGGGAGGCCTACCGGCTGGGTCACGGACTTCTACACAAGCGCGATGACCAGCGCAGGCTTGCGGGGACTCCAGCGCGACATCCCCATGTATTCTCCTGACCGCCGCTATCGTCGGATCACCTCAAGTTTGGCAATGGCGGCAGCCGTCGGCATCACCACGGTGGTGGAACCCCAAGTTCCGCTCGCGGAGCTTGACCTGATGTACCGGGCGCGTCGGGAAGGGAAAATGCACTCCCGTGTGATCACCGCACTCTTCCACCCCGTTGGTTCCGATGCGGAGTTCCGCAGGGATCTGCGCGAGGCAGTTGACAGTGCACCCGTGGACGACATGCTGCGGCTTGGGCCGGTCAAGCTCTACGCCGACGATGTGATCGAACCGCACACCGCGGCCATGCTTGCCGACTATGCCAACAGGCCGGGCCACCGAGGAGCCCCGAGCATGCCACCCAACGAGTTCACGGCAATGCTTGGCGAGTTGGACCGCATGGGTTTCCAGACGCACACGCACGCAACTGGAGACCTGGGCGTACGGATGGCATTAGATGCGATCCAGCAGGCCCAGCACCATAACCGCACCACCGACCGCCGGCACGGGATTGTCCACGTGGAGTGCTTGGACGACGCCGACTTGCCCAGGTTCGCCCAATTGGGTGTTGTTCCAGCCATGCAGCCGCGGCACTGTTCCCCTGACCTGGTGGCCGGTACGTGGATGGACAACGTAGGCGAAGAGCGCTGGGACCGTGCCTGGCGGTTCAAATCCCTTGCCGAATCAGGAGCCCGCCTGGCCTTCTCCAGCGATTGGCAAGTGGGAGAGATGGACCCGATCGTGGGCTTTTACTCGGCACTGACAAGGGCTGGACTCGATGGTGCCTCGTCCTGGACCCCCGGTGAGCGGCTTGACCTGGACACAACCATCCGCGCCTACACGCACGGCGGCGCTTGGGCTTGGCACGCAGAAGATGAACTGGGCGTCATCCGCGTAGGCGCGAGGGCCGACGTCGTGGTCTGGTCGTCCAATTTGTATGCACTTGGAGCGGACGAACTCCTCGGCGAGCGGGCCGACCTGACAATCGTCAACGGCGCAGTGGTCCATGATGCCCGGAAAGAGTACGCAGGGGAGCCGCCAGTGCCAGCCGCCGCGGCGTATGCGACCAAGGGCGTCCCGTCCTCCGAACACTCGACGTGCTCACACTAACGCCAAGCTCCCAGGGCGTAGGGATCCCCTGGGACCGTAAGCCCTAAATCCAAGCAAAATGGCTTGTCAGGCTAGGTTGACAGAACTACTTCTGTCAGCCTAGCCTGACAGGTATGGAAGCTGATGATCTATCCGAGCAGATCCATTCGACAAACCCCGCCGTTGGCCTACGCGCGGTGGGAGCTCTTCACCGCCTGGCCGAGCAGGTTGAGGCGGTCCACGTAAGGGCGGCCCGCGAGCAGGGGTGGACGTGGGAGCAGATCGGTGACGCCTTGGGCGTCTCCCGACAATCAGTACACGCAAAATACCGGGAGTGAGTTGAGCCATGTTCGAACAATTTGCCCGCGATACCCGCAGGATTGTGGGGTACGCCATGGAAGAAGCCCGAGGCAGGGGCGATAAGCGACTGGGAACGGAGCACCTGCTTTTGGGCGCGCTTCATGAACCGGAGCCCGCCGCGGTCCTCGGCATCACTCTGGACGATGCTCATAACGCGGCGTCCCGGTTGGATGCAGCTGCGCTGAAGGCTATCGGGCTGGAAACCAGGAACCTTAAGGGGGCCACGATGCCAACAAAGGGGAGGAAGCCGCCGTTTAGTTCGGGCGCCAAGGAAGTGATGGCAAACATGGTGAAACAGGCAATGGATCAGAAGTCCCGGCAGATCACTACATCTAACCTTCTTGTGGCGCTTCTGGATCGCGAAGAACTCGATCCTGTGTCTGCTCTCTTCGAAGAACTCAAGGTGGACAAAACGACGGTTCGGGCCCGACTCCGGTGAAGGGGCTCAGCTAGCGAGAACTTTCCTTGCGCTTCTTGATTCTCCGGATGATGAGCCACACCACGAATGCGGCGAGCCCTGCGTAGACGGCGTAATTGAGGAATCGCGAGTACTGGTCAACCAGGTGATACTGCTTGCCGAGCAGTGCGCCCGCACCAATGAGCAGGGCGTTCCATACGCCCGTCCCCGCGACAGTAAAGATGCTGAACGTCACCAGGTTCATGCGTTCGGCACCTGCCGGGAGGGAAATGAGACTGCGCACGCCGGGAAGCAGCCGACCAAAGAAGATGGCGGACTTGCCGTGGCGTTCGAACCATCCGGCGGCTTTCTCGAAATCTTCCCGATCAACCAGGGGCAATTTCGACAGTAGCTTGATGGACCTCTCCAGCCCCACCTTGTAGCCCAGCCAGTACAGGAGCATCGCTCCGGCATAGGCGCCCAGTGTGCTGGTGACAAACACCAGGATCAGGTTTATGCCGCCCTGTTGGGTAAGGAATCCGGCCAGTGGGAGGATCACCTCACTGGGTATGGGCGGAAACACGGTCTCCAAGAACGTCAGCAGGCCCACGCCCCATTCACCCAGGGCCTCGATGACCTGCGCAGCGATTCCCACAATCCCGGTTAACTCATCGGCTGCAGCGGTCGCCTTGAGCAAGCTGATCAGGACGATCTCCGTTCGTAAAGGATGGTGCCGTAAAGGTCTGAAGCGCCGCGAGCTGACGTTTCCAAGGGGAAGCCCAGTGATGGGGGACCACTGGGCTTCCACCTCAACGCTATGCCCATCCAGGCCCTCGGGCAACAAGCAATGTCAAGAGGTTTTCAGGCTGGTAGGTGCACTGCCACAGAGGCGCGCTCAACTGCAGGGCAGGCAATCTTCACCGCAGAATCGAGGGGCGCCGCATCGAGGCCCAACAGCATGCGAACACCCGCAGCGCCCAGTTCGTAGTGGGGTAGTGACACCGTTGAAAGTGGAGGACGCAGGTGGGCCGCGATGACTTCCTGGTTGTCGAAACCCACCACGGCAATGTCATCTGGAATGGAGAGGCCGTTCTCCCTCAAGCCATCGTAGAGTCCCATCGCCATCCGGTCGTTGTAGCAATAGACGGCGCTGACCTTGAGCTTGAGCAGGTCATCGGTGGCGCCGTAGCCACCTTCCTGATCCGGGTAGGCTTCGAGCACCAACTCCGGGTTGAAGGGTATTCCAGCGCTCTCGAGTGCGGTCTTATAGCCCTGGAGGCGACCGTCCTTGGCAGGTGCGGGGGTGGTGGTGTTGATGAAGGCGATTCGCCGGTGGCCTTCGCGAAGCAGGATTTCCGTGGCCGACTGTCCGCCCTGTGCCTCATCAGGTACCACGGCACGGGCGGCACCGGCTTCGGGGGAGAAACAGTTGACCAGGACAAAATCCGCCTCGCGAAGGGTCTCCGGGACGTCAGTGGGGCGGTGGAACCATGTTGAGTACAAGATGCCGCGTACTTTGTATTCCAGCATCATGGCGATTGCGTCTTTTTCGAGGTCCTTGTTGCCTTCGGTGTTGGCGATCAGTAAGGCGTAACCATGTTTCCACGCTTCGTCCTGGGCCCCATGGATGATCTGGCCGGCGAAGGGCGTAGTGGCAACGCCGTCGGCTACCAACCCGATGAATTTTGAGGTTCCACTGACTAACGTTTTGGCCATGGCATTTGGGCGGTAGCCCAGCTTGGCTATGGCCTCCGTGACCCGTTGACGCGTCTCGTCCGCGATGCGCGCGTTCTTCTTTTTGTTGATGACCAACGAGACTGTGGCAGTGGAAACGCCAGCCAATTCAGCGACTTCACGGAGGGTCACCGGATGGGCGCGGTCTGCTCTGGCGTGAACCGCCGGGATGCCCGGGTTGCCTGAATTTTTCTCCTGCGAAATCATCTGTCCTCCGTCTGGAGTATATCCGTCTGCCGTGGTGGTCATCCCTTGGTCGCCCCGCTTTCCAGACCTTGGATCATGGCCTTGTTCAGGACGAGGAAGACCAGGAGCAAGGGAGTGATGGTCACGCACACCGCAGCAAACGTGGCGGTCCAATCCACCTTTCCCATGGCGCCAATGTAATTTTGCAAACCCAGTGGGATGGTTTTCAGGTCTTCGGACAGGACAAAGGTATTGGCGAAGATGAAGTCGTTCCAAATGAAGATGCTGTTCACCAGCACAACAGTGACCACGGTGTTGAGTGAGAGCGGCAGCGTGATCAGACCAAAAATCCTGTAGGGTCCGGCGCCATCCAGGGATGCGGCTTCGTAGGTTTCACGCGGAATGTATTCGAAGAAGGAGGAGAACAGGTAGATGGACATGGGCAGGGCGAAACCAGCCAGGGGGATAATCATGGACTGATAGGTGTCCAGCAGGTTCACGGCGGAGTAGTCGATGAACAGCGGGACCAACGCGATCTGAACCGGAACAATGATCCCGATCAGGAACAGGGCACGGACGAAGCGGCTCAGCCGGAATCCCAGAACCTGAATGGCGTAGGCGGCCATCATGCCGAACAACACAATGAGGATGTTGGCGCCCATAGTGACAATGAAACTGTTCAGGATATTCCGGCCCAAGTCGCCTGTTTCAAAGGCCCTCGCGTAGTTTTCCCACGTCAACGAACTGGGAAGTGCGAACGGATCGCCGGTTGCAAAATCCTGTTCTGTCCGCAGGCTGGTCAGGAACAGCCAAGCGAGCGGGTAGACCTGAACGATCACGATGAGCATGATCAGGACCCGCGAGAGTGTCCGGTACAGGCTCGGCTTACGCCGGCGTCGTTGATGTACCGGCGAGGATGGAGCTGACGCGCGCGGGGTAGACGGGGCTGTCTGGGTGATCATGAATCTGCCTTCCGCTTGAGCATGAACAAGATGAGGCCGACGGCGACGAGGCACTCGATCACGATGAAGACGGAGATGGTACTTGCGTAGCCGAAGTCCGTACTGGTGAAGGCTGTCTTGTACATGTAGGTGGTGAGCAGCTCGGAGGACTGCCCGGGGCCACCGTTGGTCATGAGGTACGGGATATCGAAACCCCGCAGGCCGTAGGTGGTGGCCATGATGGTGGTGGTGATCCACACAGGACGTATATAGGGGAAGCGGATCTTAGTGAAGAGTGTCCACTTCGAGGCACCGTCCAGCACTGCCGCTTCTTCCAGTTCCTTGGGCACGGCGATCAAGGCCGCGTAAATAATGAGCATGTAAAGCCCCGTGAACCGCCAGCCTTCGGGGGCGGATACGGCGGCCAGCACGGTGTTCACATCGGAGAGCCAAGCCCGTTCAAGGGAACCCAAGCCAACCCAGTGCAACAGCTGATTCAACAGGCCAACCGGGTCAATGGAGTAGATGCGGACAAAGAGGAAAGCAATCGCAACGGTGGAGATCACCGCTGGCAGCAAGTACAGGGTCTTGATGAGTTCCCGTCCCCGACGCAGTGATGTGAGCAGGCTGGCTACAACCAGTGCTCCGCCGAGCTGCAGCACCAGGCAGATGGCCAGGTAGAGGAGCGCGTTGAAGAAGGACCGCCAGAAAATATCGTCCGCAGTAAGCATCCGGACGTAGTTTTGGAGTCCGACGAACTCCATCTCGCTGATGCCGTTCCAGGAGAAGAAGCTCAGGAACAGTGACTGAAGAATCGGGAAGAGTACTGCTGCGCAGTAGAGCAGCAGTGGTGGAAGCAGGAAGACCAGGACTGAGGTCCGTGACCTGTTGGGTAGCATGGTGGGCCTTTCGGGCGGGGGCCTCGGGAGCCCCCGCCGCTTCGGTTTACTTGAAGAACTTGGGAGCGTTCTGCTTGATGGCGTCGTCCATGGTCTTGGTGAACTGTTCGGGCGAGATGTTGCCTTGGACCAGCAGGACAAGTTCTTGTTGCAGCCGGCCGTTGGTGGTGGGGTCCAGCTGGGTATCCCACGGCATGGCTTGCTTGTCCCCAAGCGTGGTGGCCGTTTCCAGGGCCTTCTTGTACAGCGGAGTCGCGTTGGCCGGGATGGCTGTTTGCACGTTGGTGGTGGGGGAGAGGGCTCCGGTGGCGGCGTACTCAGCGGGGTACTTCGCCAAGGCGAACTTCAGGAAGTCGCTGACCAACGGATCGTAGGTCTTGGAGTTCACGGCCATGCCGATGCCGGACGGCGAGACGAACTCGTTGGCAGAGGTCGCCGAACCTTCGGTGGTGGGCAAGGTGAAGAAATCGATGTCGTCCCGGACTTCAGGGTTGAGCTTGTCCGTGGCGAGGCTCGGAAGTTCCCAGGTGCCAATGTTGTACATGGCAGCTTGGCCCGAGGTGAACTGGTTCTGCGCATCCGAGTAGCCCTGGGCGGAGAAGCCCTCCTGGAAGCACTTGGCCTTGCCGAGGTCGGCCATCCAGTTCACGGTCTTCTGACCGGCCTCGTCCGTAAATGATGCCTCGCCCTTCTTCAGCTTCTGGACGAAGTCCGGTCCGGCTTCACGGAACGGCTGGTACGCCACGTAGCGTTCCAGCGGCCACTGGTCCTGCCCGTCGATGGCGATCGGAGTGATGCCTGAGTTTCGCAGTGCAGTGCACATGGCGGGTATGTCATCGAGGGACTTCGGCACGGAAACGCCGGCCTTCTCGAACAGTGCCTTGTTGTACCAGATGAATTCGAGTTCGAACTGGAACGGAATCATGTACAGGGAGCCGTCGTCGAAGCGCTGGTAATCCAGTGCGCCGGGCCGGTAGTCGTCGTAGACGTCCAGTGATTTCAGGAGCTTGTCGGCGTCCACCATTTTTCCTTGCTTGGCAAGTTCCTGAGCGAAGGGGGTGGCATCCGTGTCGAACAATTCCGGCAGCTTGTTGGCTGCTGCCAGGGTTTCGAGTTTTTGAATGTAGGAGGGGCGGTCCGGGGTGGTGATGAGGTTCAGTGCGAAGCCCGGGTGGTCTTTGGCGTAATCGTCCGCGAGCTTTTTCATGATGTTGATGACAGCTCCATCGGCGGGCCTGGAGAGCAGCCATGAGATTTCACGGGGTTTGATCTCCCCGGTAGGGCTGACGTTGGAGGGGTCGGTGGCGGTTCCTCCCCCGCCACAGGCGGTCAGTGCCAAGGCAGTGACGGCTGCCACGGCGGCAGCTCGGAGTAGTTTCTTCATTGAGGCAATCTCCCTTGATTGGAACAGAGGTTGGGGTGCGATATTCAGTTGTCGGTACGCTGGCGTATCTCAAGTTCGGTAAGAGTCGCGGTTCCTTCTCCGGCGAAGACGCCGAGCCGGCCGGTTGTGAAGTCGTAGATTCTGGCGCTGAGCGCCACCTGATGGTCGACGACGGCGACGCAAGTGTCGCCGTCGACGATGACCTCAAGGGTGTGCTCGCCAGGGGTGAGGTTGCAGGGCCGCTCAAGTTCGACGTCGAACGGCACGTCCCCGGAGACGTGCCACTGCGCGTCGCCGGTGATCGCTCGCGGCCAGCGGTCGAAGACGAGCCGGCCACGTTTGGGTTCCAGACGCAGTACGTAAGAATGGTCGCCGTCGTGGTTTGAGCGGAGCAGCAAGCCGCACTCGGTGGTGTCCGGGGCGATGTCCAGCACTGCCTTGGCGTAAAACTGCCGCGGCAGCTCCTCGTCCGACACCAACGCCGTGTACCCGTCCGGCACCTCGAGCCGGGCCGGCAAGGCACCGTTCAGCGAAACCGGGACGTCTTCCCAGAAGCTCTCCACCAGCTCCTCCGCGAAGGAGAATCCCAGCGTTCCGTCGGGATTTTGGCGGGCTTCCAGAACGGACATGGTTCCAGCCCACTGCCAGGGACCGTGATCGGTATTGCCTTCCTTGCTGGCAATCCATCCGAAGAAGAAGCGCCGCCCGTCGCGTTCTGCCGTCTTTGACGCGTAGAAGGCACGGCCGTCAATGCTGTCCAAAGCAGGCACACTCCACGGGCCGTCGGGGCTCTTGGCCATGCGATAGCGGGTGGTGAACGATTCCGAGAACTCGGAGTACACCATGTACCACCAGTCGCCCCATTGGAAAACGTCCGGGCATTCGTGCGTGATGTAGCGGTGCGGATCCCAGAACGGTTCGGTGTGCTGCCACATTGCCAGGTCCGGGGATACGCACTGTGCAATCACGCCGCGGCGACGTTCGGGCCCGGTGGAGTGCCTTGCCGCGAGCAGCATCCTCCACTGGTTCTTGCTGTCATCCCGGAACACAAAGGGATCGCGCCAATCACCGGATTCATAGCCGTCCGGCGCGCCGAAGGTGTGTTCGGGGTGCTTGCACCAGGTCCGCATGCCGTCCGTACTGGTGGCATGCATGACCAATTGCAGCGGCGCCCCATCGGGCCCGACGTTGCGGGGGTTCTGACCGGTGTAGAACAGGTGATGGACGCCGGAATCATCCGTGACGATGCTGCCTGTGTAGGCGTTGAAGTCGAGATCCGTTTCGCTGCCGTGGTGCAGCGAAACGCCGTGGTCCTCAAACTGGGTGAGGTCTTTGGTGGTGACCAGATTCCATGAGGTGCCCGGCTTCGGGTCGGAGCGGTCTTCGTGAAGGTAGAAAAGCCAGAACTCCCCGTCCTTCTCGAAGGGGATGAGGTCTCCAACCCAGCCGTCGGCTGGTTGGAAGAAGACTGAGCGTTTCATCTGCGCTGATGTCCATTCTGCTAAAGCGTTTGATCACTCGTAAGTTAGCGTGGAAATCCAGCGTGTTCAAGCGTTTTAGCAAAATTCTTTTTTCCCTTGCTAAAACGCTTGACCAGCCTAACTCGCTGCGGCTAATGTCCTGCATAGCTTCGGCTTCCCCCACCCGCTGGATGACGTTTGGCGCGCTGTTGCCCCAAACGATGAGAGGAACGAATCAATGACGAATCACATTTCTCGACGCACCGCCTTGCAAGGCGTCGGAGTTGGCGCCATCGCTCTGTTCCTGAGCAATGCCGTACCTGCAGCTGCGCACGCCCAGGCATCGCTTCGGGCCATCTACCACATGACTCCGCCCTCGGGCTGGCTCTGTGATCCGCAGCGTCCGGTCCATACCAATGGCGCCTACCAGCTCTACTATCTCCATTCCGGTCAGAACAATGGTCCGGGCGGCTGGGATCACGCAACCACAACTGACGGCGTCTCCTTCACCCACAACGGTGTGGCTATCCCCCTGCAGCCCGACTTCCCGGTGTGGTCAGGATCGGCGGTGGTGGACTCGGCGAATACGGCTGGTTTCGGTGCCGGGGCGGTAGTCGCGCTGGCAACTCAGCCGACTGGCGGCGTGCGAAAGTTCCAGGAGCAATACCTCTATTGGTCTACCGACGGCGGCTACACGTTCTCCGCGCTTCCTGACCCGGTGATCGTGAATACCGACGGACGAACTGCAACCACCCAATCTGAGGTTGACAACGCAGAATGGTTCCGCGACCCGAAGATCCACTGGGACGTTGTACGCAATGAGTGGGTGTGCGTGATCGGACGGGCACGCTATGCGGCGTTTTACACCTCAACGAACCTGCGGGATTGGAGTTGGAAATCGAACTTCGACTACCCGAACCATGCCTTGGGCGGAATCGAGTGCCCGGATCTGTTCGAAATGACGGCCGGAGACGGCACCCGGCATTGGGTGTTCGGAGCGAGCATGGACGCTTACAGCATTGATCTGCCAATGACTTTTGCCTATTGGACGGGTACTTGGAACGGCGCAGCCTTCATTGCTGATGACCTCACGCCGCAGTGGCTCGACTGGGGATGGGACTGGTATGCCGCCGTGACGTGGCCGTCGGTTGAAGCACCCGAGACCAAGCGCCTGGCCATCGCTTGGATGAACAACTGGAAGTATGCTGCCCGCGACGTACCCACAGATGCTTCTGATGGCTACAACGGGCAAAACTCCATCACGCGTGAACTACGGTTGGAGCGCCAATCGGGAGGCTGGTACAGCTTGATCAGCTCCCCGGTTGAGGCGCTGCAGGGTTACGTTACCGCCACCACCACCCTGCCTGACCACACGGTTAACGGCAGCGTCGTACTGCCATGGAGTGGCCGCGCCTACGAGCTTGAGCTCGATATTTCATGGAACGTGGCCACGAACGTCGGGGTATCTGTTGGCCGTTCCCCTGACGGCTTCCGCCATACCAATATTGGCAAGTACGGTGACGAGTTATACGTGGACCGCGCGCCGTCAGACCAAGGAGGGTATTCGCTGGTGCCCTACACGCGGGCCGCTGCGCCTATAGATGCCAACGCGCAGTCGGTCCATCTGCGCATCTTCGTGGACAAGCAGAGCGTGGAGGTGTTTGTGAACTCCGGGCACACTGTGATTTCGCAGCAGGTTCACTTCGCCGATGGCGATGCCGGGCTCTCGCTCTATTCGGACGGGGGCGCCGCGAACTTTTCCGGAATCACCATTCGGGAGTTTGGCAGTCCTCTGTAGCCGGCCGTGCCCGGGCTAAGCGCTGTGCGGCCGGGTGTGGTGCGCCGAGTGGACCCTCAATGAGGAAGGCCGAAACCGGTGGACGGCGCGAGGCTCACCCCGCGGGTGGCGGGGGTGGCGTGCCCTGGGTTTGCGCTCCTCTTCTGCACGTGAGGAAGGAAGCAGGGCCAGCGGCAGGATGGTGCCTGCGAGCCAGACAACCACGCCGATAAGCACTAGAAGGATGGCTGAAGTGGGCTCCATGAGATCAGCATAGACACATTGGCCGCCGTTGATAAGTAGCCTGATTACCCCATTCGTTGGGCGGTGTTCTTGACAAGCCGGGTGGGGTAACCACACTGATTTCATGTACAGGAACAGCCGCGTGTCAGCTCAGTTTTCCATGTCCCTCGACGGATTCATCGCGCGGGATGACGACGGAATCGGTCCGCTGTTCGACTGGTATGAGGCCGGATCCGTGGAAACCTGGATGCCAGGCCACCCCGTGCCGTTTCACCTCAGCGAAGCAGATGCCGCCTATTGGAAATCACTCCCTCGGGAAGGGGCGTTCATCTCCGGCCGGCGGATTTTCGATATGACAAAGGGGTGGGGAGGTCACCCGCCCAACGAGTCACCAACAGTTGTTCTGACACATCGCGAACCCCCGTCGGATTGGCCACCGGTCCGGCGGGATGGTCAGCGGGTCCCGTTCGAATTCGTCGGGGACCTGGATTCGGCCTTGGAACGGGCCGCCCACCTCGCGGCGGGTAAGGAGATTGGTGTTGCCGGCGCGGACGTGGCACAGCAATGCCTGCGCCTGGGAGTGGTGGACGAACTCCGGGTTGACTTGGTACCTGTACTGCTCGGACGCGGAATTCGCTGGTTCGCGGACCTTGACGCGGATATCCTGCTGGACGATCCCGTGATCGTGCCAGGAACCCGCGTCACTCACCTGATCTATCAGGTGAGTGACCGGGACCCGCGCTAGCGTCACCAATCCGGGGTTATCCACAATCGGGCAAACGGCGTACGACGGCGGGGCCTCGCCCGCGTTAGGCTGGTCACCTCGGCTGATGCAAGTGGCCGCAGGAACCACAACGCGGAGCCACATCTTCATGTCCGATGACCTTGCCCTGACCGCCCTGGCGGCCACTTCTTTTTCCTTGCCTGAGCTGCGCGACGGCCAACTCGCCGGTATGACCGCCCTCGTTCAAGGGCGTGATGTCCTCGCTGTCATGCCTACCGGGTACGGAAAATCCGCTACCTATCAAGTCGCAGCACTGCACCTTCACAACACAACGGGCCGAGCCGCCGTCGTGGTTTCTCCCCTCATTGCCTTGCAAGAAGACCAAATGGACGGGCTGACCGAGGACTTAGGCGAGGGCGCCGCCGTCGTCATCAATTCTTCCCGTAGTGATTCAGAGGTGGAGGCCGCCTGGCTGGCAGTCGAATCCGGCAAGGCGAGTTTCCTGTTCCTCGCCCCTGAGCAATTGGCCAAGCAGGAAACCGTGGAACGAATCGCCAGGCTGCACATCACACTGTTCGTGGTGGATGAGGCCCACTGCGTATCCTCTTGGGGTCATGACTTCCGCCCGGACTACCTCGAGCTGGGTAGCGTCCGCGAGCGCCTGGGCACCCCGCCGGTCATAGCCTTGACCGCAACTGCGTCCCCGCCGGTGCGCGACGAGATTGTCACACGGCTGGGCATGACGGAGCCGCTGGTCCTGGTTCGTGGTTTTGATCGCCCGAACATCAGCCTCGATGTTGTGCGGCATCAGGAGGATAGAGGCAAGCGGCAAGCCGTTGTGGAGCAGGTTGTGGCACTTGCCAAGGCCGAGGGGCTGGGCCTGCTGTACGCCGCCACCCGAAAGGACACCGAGAAGTACGCTGCCAAGCTCACAGAGCAAGGTCTGCGTGCCGAGGTTTACCACGCGGGCCGCTCTGACGCAGACCGGGAAAGTATCCATGAACGGTTTCAGGACGATCAAGTGGACGTCGTGGTTGCCACTACAGCTTTTGGGATGGGCATCGACAAGCCCAATGTCCGGTTCGTGGTGCATGCGGACATTCCAGAGTCGCTGGACTCCTACTACCAGGAGATCGGCCGGGCGGGCCGCGACGGCCGGGCGGCGTCCGCGATTCTGCATTATCGCGCCGAGGACCTTGGCTTGCGCAAGTTTTTCGCCACCCAGTCTCCGGATGCTGCGGACCTCGCAGCCGTACTGAAAGTCGTCAAGAACGCTGGCGCGCCTGCTCCGAAGACCGCATTGGTGGAGCTCACCGGCTTCCCTGCCCGCCGGGTCACAGCGTTGGTGAATCAGTTGAAGGAAGCCGGCGCCGTGACCACGGGAAAACGCGGCGCGCGGCTCAGTTCCAAGGCCAAGCTGACCACTTTGGTGGACCGCGCAGTGGAACTGGCTGAGGCCCGGCAACGCGTGGACCACTCCCGGCTCACCATGATGCGTGGCTACGCGGAGACGGATGCTTGCCGTCGTCAGTTCCTGCTGGGCTACTTCGGGGAAGACCTTCCGGAGCCCTGTGGCAACTGTGATGCTTGCGAGGAAACGCCCGACGCCGCCGGGTCGGGTCGCGTCGGCCAGCCCGCCTCAGCTGCGGAGAATCAGTTCCCCTTGCAGTCCACCGTGATCCACAAAGAGTGGGGTCCCGGCCTGGTGATGCGGCACGAGGACGATGTCCTGACTGTCCTGTTCGAACAGGAGGGCTACAAGACCCTGTCCCGTACCGCCGTCGTCGAGCATGAATTGCTCAAGCCGGCTTAACTGCGGGCCGGTTCCACCCCCGACTTTCCACGAAAGGTCATCACTAGCAGGAGGCCGATCAATGCCGCCCCGCTCACCAAGCCCAGCAGACCTCCCCATGGAGTGTAATCACCACCAGATATGAAAAAGGCATCTGCCAAGGCCATACCGGCAGAGAAAGATGCAAAGAAATACATGGGTGCGCCCAGCACCAGGATCAAGAGTTGGAGAATCACGACCGTCCTCAGCCGTGAGATTGCCCGGGTTGCCGTCAGCAGAACCACAAGCACACCAAGAAGGGTTCCAATGCTTGACCACGTCACCACCGCGGTCAACGAGACGGACTCGTTGGCTTGGGCCAGCCCCTCGTGGATTTCGTCCAAGGTGGCCCCCGGCACAGCGGCGAGCGGATTCCACACGAGGATCTGCAACGCTGAGGTGAGCCCGTATGCCGCTATTGCCATCAGCCCAACGATGCTGACGATGACGCGTGATGTTTGCGTGCTGCTTCCCCTGGTCCCCATTCAGGCAGCCTATTCGCATCAGGTATTGAGCTCCAGCATGAGGGCGGGCAGTTGGTCGGCGAGTTCCCTGGCAAGGAACCCCAAGGGCCCTAGCTTGCTGGCCAAACGGTCTGCTGCCGCCGCGTGAAGATGGGTACCCCAGCATGCAGCTTGGGCGTCGCTGGTGCCGCGCGCCCGGAGCCCCGCGATAGCGCCCGCCAAAACATCGCCGCTTCCAGATGTGCCCAGTCCGCCGTAGCCGGTGGTGATCTTCCACAGCCGGGACTCCCCGGAGTTCGCGGGCGATGGCCCCGCAATGAAACCCTGGCAGCTCACCACAGCATCGAAGCGTTCTGCGATGTCCAGCACGGCACCTCCCAGATCCTCCACGTCGCGGCCCAGCAGAATACCTGCCTCCGTCGGATTGGGGGTGAGGATCAGCCTGCCCCGCCACGGCGCCACCTCATCCTCCATCTTCACCAGCCCGGCCAAAGCAAAAGCATCAAGTACGACGGCGGGACCTCCTTCGGTTCCGGATTCCTCCTGCTCCAGCAGCGCTCGCAGCAGAGATTCGGTCAGGTCAAGATCATCCAGGCCCGGCCCCACCAGGATGGCGTCGGCGCGCTCCACGTAGGAGGAGATGCGGTGGAGTCCTTCGCCGGTCACGGAACCGTCGGCGTTCTCGGGCAGTCCCATGGAGCCGCACTCCGGCAGCGCGACTCCTACCTGCGCTGCTACGGATTCGGCAACAGCCAGGGTGATTTTCCCGGCTCCTGCGCGGAGTGCTGACGTCCCCGCCAGCAACGCCGCGCCAGGGGTTGAACGTGCTCCACCGATGACCAGCACGGCACCGCGCGAGTACTTGTCGTCTCCGGGAGCCGGCAATGGCCAGTCACGCAGAAGGGATGGTGTAACCAGTGTGGGGGAGGTGGAATCACTGTGGGTGGACACTTGCGTCTCCTGCGTGCTCGGTGATGGTGACACCCTGCTCTGTGAGGTGGTCCGCTACGTTGAAGCTTTCCAATTGCCAAGGCCCCGCGCCGGTAGGCCGCACGTACCGGGTGATGGATGCATTCAGCACTGACGTGGTGGCTGCGAGGTCAAGGACTTCCTCCTCGGACATGCCCTCAAGAACATACCGGACCAGCAGGATGACGGCGTCGTGGCAGACCAGCATCACCCGGTGACCTGTACCCAAGGTGTTGAGCTCATCCAGGATTGAGCGGAGGCGGAGCGCCACATCGGCCCACGATTCACCGCCCGGCGGCCGGTAGTACAGCTTGCCCAGCCAGAGCCGCCTCTCGGCCTCGTCTGGATATCGGGTCTCTACGCCCAGGCTCGTCAGCCGATCCAAGATGCCTAGTTCCCGGTCCCGGAGTCTTTCATCGGTGAGCACCTTGACCGGCCAGCCGGCCGCCTCGACAGCGATTTCCGCGGTCTGCCGTGCCCTGGCGTAGGGGGACGAGACCACGGCGTCCGGTCTCAGCTCTTCAGCAATCCGGGCGAGTGCCGTCCCCAGGGCCTTCGCCTGGTCCTGCCCGGTGCTCGACAAATTCACGTCAGCGTCCCTGGCCGGAACATCAATGACTTCGGCGCCCGCCAAACGTGCCTCGGTTGCGGCCACGTTGCCTTCACTCTCGCCGTGCCGGATCAGGAGCAACTCCACGGCACCCGCTTCCTGCACTGCGTCCGTCAGCCCGTCCTCGTTCACAAGATCACCCTTCCGCGTGCGTTGCCGAATGCAGAACACTACCCACTGCGTACCCAGAGGAGAAGAACATAAACGCTCGACGGCGGGTCACGGGCCTCTGTTGTCCGGACGTGGAGTGAAGTAAGTTGCTCGCATGGAGGACTCATACCCAGTCATCATTGTCGGTGCCGGATTCGCTGGTGTAGCAGCAGCGAAGGAGTTGGGGCGCAAGGGCGTCAGCGTCCTGTTGATCGACGCGAATAATTATCACCAGTTTCAGCCGCTCCTCTATCAAGTGGCTACCTCGCAAATTGGGGTTTCGGCCATTGCCCGGCCACTGCGTTCCGTTTTCCGGCGCTACAAGACAGTGAAGGTTCTGACGTCGAAAGTGGACTCCGTTGACGCCGCCGAGCGAGTGGTCAGGACTACTGATGGCCGCGTCTTCCACGCCGAAATCCTGGTCATCGCGGTGGGTGCGGTACCGAACTTCTTCAACACGCCCGGCGCCGAGGAGCATGCTTTCCCGCTGTATTCCGTCACGGATGCCACGAAGCTGGGGACCGGCCTCACCCGGTTGTTGGACCAGGCCGACAGAAACCCCGACGGGTCCGTGGATGTAGTGGTGGTGGGCGGCGGACCCACCGGAGTTGAAACTGCCGGGGCAATGGCCGAGAACGTCAAATACGTGGTGAGCAAGTACTTCTCGCCGGAACTCGCGGCACGCTGCAGGGTTCATTTGGTGGACATGGTGCCCACAGTCCTGAACATGTTTTCCAAGAAGTCGCAGAGCTACGCCACCGATCATTTGAAGAAGGTGGGCGTCCAACTCCACATGGGAGTGGGCGTGACCGAGGTCCGGCCGGACGGAGTGACTTTGGCGGATGGGAACTCCGTACCCGGGCAAATTGTCGTGTGGGCCGGTGGACTGAAGGCGGGCGACCTCATCGCCGGCTCGGGCCTCACCCAGGGGAGAGGCGGACGAATCGATGTCCGCACCGACCTCACCGCCCCTGACGCGGACGGCGTCTACGTCGTCGGAGATGCAGCCAACATCACGGACTCAACGGGGGCAAAACTGCCGCAGCTGGGATCGGTGGCTCAGCAAGCTGGAAAGTGGGCGGCCAAGAACGTCCTTGCGGACCTCAGCGGCGGCAACCGCACGCCCTTCCGCTACGTGGACAAAGGCTACATGGCGATGGTGGGGCGCGGAGCTGCGGTAGCAGAACTGGGCCGCAAGCGGCTCCAGCTCCAGGGCATCCTTGCCTTCCTGTCCTGGCTGTTAGTGCACCTTGCCCTGTTGTCCGGCCTCCAACAGAAAATCCGTGCCTTGTTCTCCTGGCTCAACGGGTACCTCCTCCATAGCCCAGCACAAGTTGTAGTCAGCGGGCCCACTGAGAAGGAAACAACGGAGCAGGATCCGCCCAGCACTTGAGTCCCGGCCGAGGTGTTACTCGCCATGCTGGGTCAATTGTGATGCCCGGCTGGCAGAAACCGCCAGTCGACTTTGCTTATAGGCCGAGGATGCCCAGTGCAGGTGAATACATGCTCCGCTGATCAGCAGCACTGCCGCTGGCCACGGAGTCCTGAACGTGGACACTGCTGGCGGCGACCTGGATCTGGGTTGATACCAGAATGAAGGAACCGACTACGGCGGCAACGAGCACTAGTGCGGCGAGGGCGCGCCATAGGAAAAGCCCAACCACCCGCGGCTCGGCTCCGCGAAACATCCCCCATGCACTCATTCTGGGAAGATAACAGGAGGAACCCAAACAAGGAGCATCATGACACTCAAAGAACGCCTCAAAGCAGACGTCGTTGACCACATGAAAGCAGGCAACAAGGTTGCCTTGACCACTGTGCGCAACGTGCTGGGTGAGATCACCACCCGTGAGAAGTCAGGCAAGACCCCGGTGGAGCTCGACGACGTGCAGGTCACCTCGCTGCTTCAGAAGGAAGCCGCAAAGCGTCGGGATACGGCTCGGATCTACACCGAGGCGGGCGAGGCAGATCGGGCCGCAGCCGAGGTGGCGGAGGCCGAAATCATCGAGGCCTACCTGCCGAAAGCCCTCACTCGGGAAGAAGTGGAAGCAATCGTTGACGATGCCATCAAGGCTCTGAAGGCTGATGGCCAGGAGTTGTCCATGCGTTCCATCGGAGCCGTCATGAAGCCCGTCACCGCCAAGGTTGCTGGCCGTTTTGATGGCAAGACTGTCAGCGAGATCGTCCGGGGTCGCCTGGCGTAGAGAGTCAACTGACCCCAAGCAGCCACCGCAGAGTGTCAGCGTTGCGCACGGCGTTACCACCGCCGTCGTTGTTGAAGTAGACGTATACGTCCTTGCCGTTGCCGTCCCACTCGCGAATCCGGTCCGCCCACCATCGCAGATCATCATCGGAGTATGAGCCGCCGTAGAGGTGCTCATGGTCCGGGCCGTGCAGTCGAACGTACACGAATGGTGCGGTGGCCCGGAGGATGCAGGGCAGATGGGCGCCGCTCATGATGCAGTAGGCGGCGCCTCGACGCTCCAGCAGAGCGTACACGTCCGGGTGGTCCCAACTGTCATGACGAAACTCGACGGCGATGCGAACCCACTGGGGAACGGTGGCCAGGAAGTAGTTGAGTCGGGCGTCGTCTCTTTGAAAATCGGGTGGTAGCTGGACCAGCAGGACAGCCCTTTTGTCGCCGAGTTCGTGCCAGCAGCGCACAATCCGTTCCACCCAAACTTCGGGACTATAGAGCTTCTTGCCGTGCGTAAGACCTCGCGGCGCTTTTACGGACATGGCAAAGCCTGCCGGAAGCCGCTCCCTCCAACTCGCGAAGGAAGTGTCGCGAGGCCATCGGTAGAAACTCGCATTCAGCTCAACTGTGTTAAATCTCGACATGTAACGGATCAGACGCTTGGCCACAGGAAGGCCCGGGGGATACAGCACGTCCTCCCAGTGGTCGTAGCTCCAGCCCGAGGTGCCAATGCGGATGCCCATGATGTGGATGGTAGCGGGATTCTGGGCCGAAAGGGTGGTTGGCTTGGGCGGCTCACGGTGCTGGCCTAGACTCAAAGGGCCAAATCCAGTTGATGGGGCAACCATGGAGAATCAGGCCAATTCTGCTGCGCAAGAGACAGATGATCAGCCCGACCGCAAGGTGACGGGCCCTGTTCCACCGGAATGGCTGGGGCCGGTCCTTGCCCTCGCTGCCTTCGCCTCGATGGTCATTGGCTCGATCATTCAGGGAGGAATCCTTCTGGGGGTTATCGGATCGCCACTTCTCCTTGCTTTTCTTATTTACGTCTTCTTGAGGAGATGGGCGAGGCGCACCAAGGGGTATATCGGTCTTGGAATCGTTTTATTGCTCATCGTCAGCGCCATTTCCTCCCAAGGAAGAGGCACCGTCGACCCTATGTACTCCCTCCTTGCGCACATACTTGGACCCTTACTGGCCGTCGCGGCCGCTTGGTGTTTCCGCCAGCGCGCTCCTCTGACGCCCGCAGCCGTTGCGCGGTCCGGACCATCCTCCGCCGGGGCGCCGGGTGGGCTGCATAGCTCCATCGACGCCATGCAGAACATCACCGCTGTTCTAGTTGAACTGTTCCCCACCCTCCCGCCGACGTGGTCTTCGGCGGGGCTGGAATTCAGGGAAATCGGCTCTCATCGCGAATGCGTCTTCAACGTCGAAACGGCAGGGGCGCGGTTCACCACGGAAGTCCCAGCACACTTGGCTGACCAGATGTCTGAGGCCAGGAACATCATGCGCGGCGCCGGAGGCAATACGTGGTTCGCGGCCACCATTACACTCAATCCAGCGGATCCCGGGAGATACAAAACCGAGTTCAATTACGACAAAGAACCGGAATGGCTCACCGAGCCGACGAAGGCCGCGTGCCTCGGTGAAACGCGTCGGATCCGAAAGCTTGGCACACTCCCTGAATGGGCACATCAGCGGATGGGCTCTGTCAAATAATCCGCCAGGCGCTAGGTCAGGACACGGAAAGGTGAATTCTCCTGCACGTTCATGGCCGTCCAGAGTTCGTAAGGGCTCATGTCTGCAAAGTGAGAGAACTCAATAAGTGTGATCTGTCGGCCGGTCCGTGGCTGGCCTTTGGGTGATTGGAGCAGCCAAGTGCCGCTGACGTCCTTGGTTACTGTGTAGCCGGGAGCTGCCTTGCTTGCCGTTACAGGCACCGTTGTTGGCATGAGGTTCCTCATGCCCTCACGGCTGCGGAAGAGATTCGTGAACCGGTAGAGGAGTACCAGCTCAATATCGACCAGTTGTGGAGATGAAAACAACAGCTGCTCTCCGCGTGAGCGCTCCGTAGTACTCAATTCATAACGGTCATCCACCCACCGAGGGTAGATCTTGACTTCACCACCGAGGTTATACAAACACCACGGCTCATCCTGGGACGTAACGATCGAGTATCCGGCCGCGCTGATTGTTGCCAGCAACCGATCAATCATCGGCTTTATTTCACTGCTCATAGGACAGGACTCCCGACTTCAATAATTCTTCAACAGTCAGAAGTGAATGCTGTTCGTCGAAGAAGAGTACTAGGGTTGCCCCGCCGCGCCGTCCGAAGTCGGGCGCCGCAACGGATGACTCGACGAGCCACCCACGAGCACCGTTGGGCCATTCATTCGCTAGGCGATAGCGGGCGTATGGCAGCTCCAGATCACTGACAGGGAGCGACCGAGCTTCGAAACTTTCCGGGTCGCCGTCCTTGAGTGCGTAGAGATACGAACCGTCTTCGAATCCAACACGGTCGAGAACTTCGCCGAACTGGTGTCTGAACTGGGGTAGGTCATGGGTCTGACGGCTGTCGAGGACGGCGCCGTCGTTAGCGGGATAGCGGTTCCACATGGTTGGGGATTCCTTCCAAGCACTGGCTCGTAGGGCCTACGATCGCGGAAAAAATGGCAACTTGCCGTTCGGCTCAATACAAGCCGTCCGCAGTTCATTTCCTGAGAGATTGATATAGCGGGAAAATTCAACGAGATCAACAATACTCCCTAACCGGACAATATCTGACGAGTGATGAATGAGCCTTGAATTCCTGCCTATAGCTTCGATTCGAAAGCCGGGCGCCACTTTATCGAGGGTGACGGGGATGGGAACAACTAATAGCATTGGGAGCTGCTTATCGAACCTTGATATAGTGCAAAACGTGTAGGTAAGATACTTCTCCATATCTTCCAGGAGGGGTGTCGTGAATACATGATTCTCCGCTTGTCCCCTGTCGGAGGCACCTAAGACGAAGCTCTCATTTTCAATCTTGAGATGCAAGCGAACGTCATCGGACGTGAAGAACCATGTGCCATCTAAGGGGTTTTGTCCGACATCGATACCGGCCTCGCGGGAGGTCGCGCAAATTCGTGATTCCAGTTCACTCAATGGATCTGTGAAACCCACTATGACAACACTACGTACAGAAGTTCGCCCGGATTGAAGACCTCACGCTCAGAGGTGAACATCTCTTGATCCGTCATTGTCAACCTCTCTCCTGACCTCCGGAGTGCTGCACGACGATGCAGCTACGGACAGGTGCCTTCGTTTCAAGTGGTGGTGTGTTTAGTTGCCGAAGAGTTCTTTGCCGATCTTTGCGAAGACCCCTGGTTCTTTGGATGGGTCGATGATTTGGGGTTGGGCGGAGAAGTCGGTGCCGGTTTCGGTGACGGGGAGGCGTTTGTTGTCCCAATCGACAGTATTCAGTTGGGGGTTGTACAACGGGGGCGTCTGAGCATCTGTACGCAGAGCAGTCCACATCCATTCCTGAATATTGTCTAATGTGCGGGGGAATGTCAGGAGATCCATCTTGACGGCCTGCCCTGATGCTGGGCCGGTGGAATCTTTCGGATCACCGAACATGCCGCGAGTCAGAATCTCGTAGTCGAATGCCTCTATGCGCCCTTCGTTGGACGGGAAAAGGAATACTCTGAAGGTTTTCCATGTGCCGAGGCCTGGAACATAGAGTTCACGTCTGACTTCCATCAGCCAGTAGTCAAGCAGCTCGGGTGGAAAATCGGCTTGCCAGTCCCGACCACCCCACTGACCGTCGCGGCAAACATCGACGTAGCGCCTCGATGTATCTTGAAACATCAGCGAGGTGCTTATGACTTCCTGTGCGCCGAAGCCTAGCCCGGCCTTGGAGAAAGTATGCTCCTGGAGGCGAGCTAGTCCCTGTCGAATTAGAGGGCTATCCACCACGGAATCTTGCATCAGGGCCTCACTATTTCGGGGACTCAAGATTTGGGAAGAAATTATCTTGAATCAAGTCCTTGTCAAACGAATGGGACACTTTGAGTCCACTGGGCAGCCCGGATTTTTGTCTTGGGACGGCTTCTACTTTTACACGTAAGTCTGGGGTTTGTCCGGTGTCGACGCGGTGGAGGGCCTTGGTCATGAGGTCTCGTTCGAGTTGGTAGAACGCCAGGGTGTTGGCGGGTACGTTGGGGGTTCCGTGGCCGCTGTTCTGGAACATGAGTTGGGCCAGGAGGTTGGCGCCTTCTCCTGGTCCTGCGAAGAGGGATGCGATGAGGTGGCCGCCCTCGTAGCCGCGTCCGCCGACACGGATACCGGCGAGTATCTGCTGGCATGGTCTGCGGTTGATGTCGCCTTGAGCAGGTGAACCTCGACGACGGTGTACGCAGCTCCGCTTCTTTGGGGAGTTTGGATTGTGGCTGCTCGAGGTGCTGGTGTTGTCTAGCCGAAGAGCTTTCGGCTGATTTTCGCGAAGACGCCTGGTTCTTTGGATGGGTCGATGATTTGGGGTTGGGCGGAGAAGTCGGTGCCGGTTTCGGTGACGGGTAGGCGTTTGTTGGCCCACTCGACCATTTTGAGTTGGGGGTTGTAGACAGGGGGTGTGATGCCTTCGGCGCGGAACACCGTCCACATCCACTGCGGGATGTTGTCCAGCGTGCGTGGGAACGCTTTGAGGTCTTGGAACAATGTCAGTGCGTCCGCCGGACGATCAGGAATGGTTGTTTCGTGGGCGGGTCTGAGGAGTTCCATGTCGAAGATCTCAAGTCTGCCGTCCGAATCTGGATAGAGATGGACCTTGCAGCTGGTCCACGTTCCGGCCCCCAGCACATACGACTCGCGGCGGATTTGCTTGAGCCACTGACTCATTGCCTCTCGTGAGAAATCCAAGGAAAAACTGCGCGCCCCCCAAACACCATCCCGCAAGATTTCCTCTGTGCGCCTGGACCATGCCTGATGGATCACGGAGGTGCTTACGACTTCCTGGGCGCAGGAGCCAAGGCCGCCTTCTTCGAATGTTTCAGCTTGCAGGCGACGGAGGCCAGACGTTACGGACGGGCTCCACGCAAGTTGGCCGCTACTCAAGATGTCTCCTCTAGGTCCAAGGGCAAATTCGGAAACTCGTGAAACATGGGTGTCTCTGAATCGAACTTGTGCGTGACTTCAATACTGTCGGGCAGCCCGGGTTTTGGTCCTGGGACGGCTTCTACCTTTAGGTGTAAGTCTAGGGGTTGTCCGGTGTCGACGCGGTGGAGGGCCTTGGTCATGAGGTCTCGTTCGAGTTGGTAGAACGCCAGGGTGTTGGCGGGTACGTTGGGGGTTCCGTGGCCGCGGTTTTGGAACATGAGTTGGGCCAGGAGGTTGGCGCCTTCTCCTGGTCCTGCGAAGAGGGATGCGATGAGGTGGCCGCCCTCGTAGCCGCGTCCGCCGACACGGATACCGGCCAGTATCTGCTGCCATGTGCTGCGGTTGATGTCGCCTTTTAGCAACCCGGTGATGTGTGCTTCGACGCTCTTGGGCTTGGCGAAGTCATCGGTGATGATCGTGAAGTGGTTTTCCAAGCCACCGTCAGTTTTCGCGACGACGTTATAGGTGACATTGGGCATCCGCTTGTTCAGTTCAACGGACCAAGCACCCTTGACACCAGCGTACGTGTCTACGCGTTCGACCCGGCCTGTGGCGTCCGTATAGAACCGTTCAAGACTGTCGGCCGTGAGGCCGCCGGTGCTATCTGGCATTTTGGTGCGGTTGTCCACGATGTACAAGGTGTTGGGTTCCAGCCCGGTCTTGGCTGCGAAGTTGTCTTTGCGGCTGACCGGGAAGAAATCGTGACCGTGTTGAAGGATGACGGTGTTGGTGATGTTGTTCTGGGGCGGGAAAGGGTCAGGGACCACGGGTGCATGCGCCGCCCGTGAGCCGTTTTCAGCGAGTGCACCGGAGCCGCCCTGTGTCTGAGGGGTGTTCCCTCGGATGTCTGCAGCGTTCTTGTCCAGCCAGTTCGGTACTGCTGTGTTATCGGCGGTCCGTGTCAGGAAGCCACTGGGATCGGGGTGAAAGGTGGCGGGAAGGCTCGCGTCGGCGTTTCGTAGGCCTTGGGCAAGGGAGCTCATCCCGTCGGCAGTGAGGTTTTTGCCTCCACTGATGAGATCTGCTGCGCCAAGTTTCGCGTTGGCGAGAGCGGCCCACGAAGCCGCTTTCGTTTGGGTGATTTTGTCGAGCACCTTGGCCGTGGTGGATGGCATCACCAAGTCCGATAGTTTCAGTGCCAGCGAGCCGGGCTTATCCAGAAACAGTCCGGTCCGGTGGAGGCCGTTGGCGGCGTTACCGAGTGCCGAGGAAAGCCTTCCCAGCCGTGGACTGTCTATGGTTGCGGTGCTGAGTCGCTGCGCCACCAGGCCCAGCTTCCCGGCGGTCGACCCGGCTTTGACCCCGACGCCGGCACCACCGGCCAGGAGCGTCGCGACGTCGAAGGTGGTCGCGCCGATGGCATAGCCGGGGTTGGTGCCCCATTCGTCGTAGTGGATGGTTTCCTTGGCCACGTTGACGGTGGTCAGTATGGCTTGCGCCTCGTCGGCGGTCATGTCTTTGCCACCGCGGGCAAACACGTTTCTGGTGGTGAGCGCCGCGGCGCCGATGGCGAACATCCCATGCCAGGCCAGGGCTTGTTTGACTTTGTCGGTGGTCAACAGCAGGGTGTGCAGGCCTTGCCCGGCGCCGATCAGGGCGCTGGTGAATCCTTGGGCGGCCGAGGCGGGCCCGGCCAGCCGGACGGAGATGTTCGGTGGTCCCCAGGGAAGGTCGGGGAGTTTCTCGTCGTTGCCCAGGTAGTGCTGGACGTGGGTGAAGGCGTTGGAGATGAAGTCGGTGGAGCTGTTCAGGTTCGCCCTGGGGATGGTCGGGGGAGCGTAGCTTTGCCCGCCGGTCAGGGCGGCCAGGGCGGTGGCGCAGGTGGCGTCGGAGTCGAGGATGGCTTGGGCCAGGGCGCTGGCTTTGTCCATGGTGTTACGGTGCTGGTCCACGATTTTGAGGTTGGAGCGCCAGTCATCGTTACCGCCGATGAGCTCGTCCAGGGCATGGACTTCTGTACGGAGGGTGTTGATGCGTTGTTTCAGTTCCCTGGCCCGGTCCGCGTACGCGGCCAGCACGGTCGCGGCGTTGCTGGTCAGGTTGGCCAGTTCCTGGGAGCGGGAGAACACGGGGTTGAAAGCGGTCAGGACCTGCCCGGCTTCGGGGGCCTCGTAGGCGCTGGAAAGACCGGCCCAGGATTTTGCGGCGTCGTTGACCCCGGAATGAACGGCGTTCCCGGACGCTGCGAGGGCCTGGCCCTGGCTGTCCAAGGCGTCCGGGTCCGGCAGCGGCGGGAGCCCGTCAACACTGATCCCGGACGCGCCCGGACCTGCGACACACACCTGACTGAAGTCCATACTTACCGCCCTGACGCCGAAACGGACAGGTGCACGGTTGAGGCACTGGACGCCGCTGTTGATGCCATGGCCAGGTCACCGTTGGCGTAATGGCCCACGGCCTGGGAGGTCCCGGTCAGGGCCGCGGTGCTGCGCTCGAGCACATCCGTGGTGGCCGGAACCACCCCGTTCTCGATCAACGCCCCCAACGCTTCCTGGACCTGGGCCGACGGCACGGCCGCGGCGATTCCTTCCACCGCGCCCCGCAACCGTGTCAACGGTTCCTCCAACGCCGAAACAGAGCCGGCAGTCGAGGAGATCACCGCCCGCGCGGTGCCAACATCAACACTCCACACAGCCATGAGTGAGAGGCTGCCGGGTTAGCCGATGCTCTGCACGGCGTTGCGGGCAGAGGTCGCGGCGGTGGTGGCGGTGTCGTCGTTGGTGCCCAGGGTGGTCTGGACCAGGGCGATGATGGCTTTGACTTCGTCCGCCGCTGAGGTCCAGCGGGT
>NZ_JBIVTF010000020.1:0-61292 GCF_044756605.1 Paenarthrobacter sp. NPDC091711 | reverse complement strand
TGAACAACCTCAGCGACCAAACGATTCGTGAACTTCACCATGGCAATCGACACCCTTCAATATTCAGGTGTTGCGATCACCGCATGATTCAGCGCCCTCACAACGACCTGATCTGCTACCTACATGGGCGGGGACGGCACACAACAGCAGCCGACGGCGAAACCCGAGTTCCGCCGTCGGCTGCTGTTCTGCGGGTGAGGCCTTAGGCGAAGCTGTCTTCCTTGGGCTCCGGGGCAGCTGTAGTCGGCTTCCGGCTGATCAAGGCGGAGAGGTGCGCCTGCTGCTGACGGAAGTGGCCGTGGGCGGTAAGGCCGAATTCGTAGGCGGACTCGGCGTGCTGAGTGAGGTCCACGCCGGTGACCTCGTGCTCCAGGGGAACCCGGAAGCCGATGGTTTTGTGAATGGCGCGGCCGATGACCAGCGTGCCCACACCGGACAGAGCGATGGTGATCAGTACGGCCACCGTCTGGGCAATGAGCTGCTGCGGGCCGCCACCGTACAGGAGACCGCCGGCGGTGCCCTCGGTGGGGAAGGCGATGAAGCCCAAGGAGAGCGTGCCGATGACGCCGGCGCCGAAGTGCACGCCCACCACGTCCAGGGAGTCGTCGAAGCCGAACTTGTACTTCAGGTCAACGAACACTGCGCAGGCGGCGCCGGCAACGAGGCCAAGGCCGAGGGCAGCGAGCGGGCTGATGTTGGCGCAGGAAGGTGTGATGGCCACCAAGCCGGCCACGACGCCGGAAGCCGCACCCAGCGATGTGGGGTGCCCGTGACGGATTTTCTCCACAA
Source organism: Paenarthrobacter sp. NPDC091711 (assembly GCF_044756605.1). Taxonomy (NCBI): domain Bacteria; kingdom Bacillati; phylum Actinomycetota; class Actinomycetes; order Micrococcales; family Micrococcaceae; genus Paenarthrobacter; species Paenarthrobacter sp. NPDC091711. Next base: position 60,503 of record NZ_JBIVTF010000020.1, on the reverse strand, counting down.
CAAGCCAGCTCAGCATGGCGGCCGCCGGTGTGACCAGGGTATTGATCCAGATGAGGCCGGCCTGCTCGGCGGTGGTTGCTGCGCCGCCGTTGAATCCGAACCAGCCGAACCAGAGGATGGCCGCGCCGATCATGATGAACGGGACGTTGTGCGGGCGGTGATTGGGGTCTTTGGCGAATCCGTGACGCTTTCCCACGATCAATGCGAGGACAAAAGCGGCGGTTCCGGAACTGACCTCAACCACAGCACCACCGGCGAAGTCGATGACCTGACCGAAGATTTGGGTGACGGCACCACCGGCGCTCATGAGGCCACCGCCCCAGATCATGTAGGCCAGCGGGCAGTAGACCACGGTGATCCAGATCGGTACGAACAGTGCCCAGGCACCGAACTTGGCGCGGTCGGCAATTGCTCCGCTGATCAGGGCCACGGTGATGATGGCGAACGTGGCAGCGAAGCCTGCCTTGATGAGATCGGGCGAGCCGATCAGATCCTGAAGGCCGAAGTGCGCGAAGGGGTTGCCGAACAGGCCGAGGAAGCCGTCGCCGGTGGTCATCGAGTATCCCCACAGAACCCACACCACGCCGACGATGCCCGCAGAGATGAAGCTCATCATGATCATGTTGAGCGCTGCCTTGGCGCGGGTCATGCCACCGTAGAACAGGCCGAGGCCGGGGGTCATGAACAGCACCATTGCCGCCGACAACATCATCCAGACGTGTTGCGCAGAGATCTCCACCTGCGTTCCCTTCTCGTTGAGTCCAACCCCCCGATCAATATTCGGTGAGCTATGTTTCCGACTCAGAAGAGCTAAGTTGCAGGTAAGTTACAGAAATCCCCCGTTCGTGAAGATCACGTCACTGGCATGTTTCGGGGATGTTAACGGCGCTTCTCACGAGGCCCGGCGGGGTAGCCTCCGCGACGGCTGGCGATGATGATCACCAAGGCAACCGCCGTGGGCAGGGCCGCAGCCAAGGGCACTAATTGGGCCCCAACGGTGGTGAGGGCGAAGGCTCCATAGACGGCACCGACGGCGATACCCAGCTGGATGGTCACCACAGTGAGACCGTTGGCAGCGTCTTTGTGCTCGCCGCCGGCCCGGAGAATCGCGGCCTGATTGTAGATGCCCACCGCGCCGAACGCGATGCCCCACAGCGTCATCAACCCGAACGCGCCCACCCAGGTGCCGCCCAGCGCAGGAAGCAGGGCGAACGCCAGCGTCAAGAGTACGACGGCGGCAATCACCGCAGTGCGCGGGCGGGAGTCAGCAGTCATACCGGCAATCCAGATACCCACCAGGCTGGCAATTCCCACCACGGACAGGGAGAGACTGGTGGCGGATTCCGGCAATCCGGACGCGAGCAGGAACGGCGCCACGTAGGTGAACAGCGTGAAATGGGCCAACAACAGGAGAGGCCACGCGATGGCGATTGCCACGACGCCGGGCAGTTTCATGGCCGCCCGGAGGGACGGGGTTTTTTGGCTGGCGTGGTCGTGCGCTCCCGGGAGGAGCCAGAAAGCTAGCACGGCCAGTAGCGCGCCCACTCCAGCTAGGACCAAGAACGACGCCCGCCAGGTCATGAGGGAACCCATCAACGTTCCGATGGGAGCACCCACGGCCAACGCAATGCTATTGCCGCTGAAGACCACAGCCATGGCTTTGCCTACCGAATGCGCGGGAACGATGCGGGCCACGTACGGGGCCATGCTGGACCACAGCATTCCATGCGCGATGCCACCAAGGAGCCGCGCCCCGATGGCCCAACCCAGTGTTGGGCTCAAGGCCAGGAGGACGTTACTGAGGGCAAACGCCAGCACGGTGGCGATCAGCAGTGTTTTGCGGGGAACCCTCCCAGCCAGGAACCGGGAAAGCGGCAGTGCGGTAAAAACGATGATCGCTGCATACACCGCAGTCAGCGAACCCACCGCGGACTCTTCCACGCCCAGATCGCGGCTGATTTGGGGGAGCAGACCCGAGGGCAGGAGCTCGGTGGTCACTGCGGTGAAACCGGCCGCCGCCAGCACCAACAGTCCTCCCCACGGGATCTTTTTCGGCTGCTGAGTTTCAGCACGAGACGCCTCGGATGATGGCGTTCCGACGACCACGGGGTCCTGCTTCAAAGATTGCTCCTCTGGAATGATTCATGGGTTATGTCATGGGGGTTCCTATAACGTTATGCAGCCACGGCGATGCGAGGGAGTCTCTGTCAGAAACCCCCTCCGGTTGGCAACACACTTTGTCCGTCAGTCATTCCTCGCGCAGACTGGGCCTGTGAAGCCCTTTCTCTTGCTGGCCACCCGAGCCGAAGACGCCGCTGCCGATGACGAGTACCAGGCCTACCTCCGGTACTGCGGCCTGAAACCGGAAGAATTGGTCCGCATACGGCTGGAATCCGGGCCTTTGCCGGCCCTTGAACTGTCCGACTATTCCGGCGTGATCGTGGGCGGCAGCCCTTACACCTCCAGCGATCCTGTGGAGGAAAAGAGCGCAGCCCAGATCCGGGTTGAGACGGAACTCTCATCGCTGCTGGATCGAATCGTGGCCGAGGACTTCCCGTTCCTGGGCGCCTGCTACGGCGTGGGCACACTGGGCGTGCATCAGGGCGCTGTGATAGATCGTCAATTCGGCGAAGCGGTGGGGGCAACCCGCATCACCCTGACCGCGGAGGGAGGACGTGATCCCATGCTGCAGGGCGTCCCGCACTCGTTCGAAGCCTTCGTTGGGCACAAGGAAGCGTGCAGCAAACTTCCCGAACATGCAGTTCTGCTGGCCAGCTCGGCGGCCTGCCCGGTGCACATGTTCCGGATCAAGAACAACCTTTACGCCACTCAGTTCCACCCCGAACTGGACGCCGACGGACTGATCACGCGCATCGACATCTACAAGGACGCTGGCTACTTCCCGCCTCACACAGCCGACGAGCTCATCCAGACGGCACGCCAATCATCCGTGACGGAGCCCATGCGTGTGCTGAGGAACTTCACGGAGCGCTACGCCCGCTAAGCCCCTCGTTGTGGGGCCTGGTTTGCGCCCCTCGCGCTCGAAATAGGGCGCAGAGTGGGCCTCGTAACGTGGGGGTGTTTGTTGGGGGGCCCGCTTTTCGCCCCTCGCGCTCGGAATAGGGCGCAGAGTGGGCCTCGCAACGTAGGGGTGTTTGTTGTGGGGCCTGGTTTGCGTGCTTCGCGCACGGAATGGGGCGCAGAGTGGGCCTCGTAACGTGGGGGTGTGTGTTGTGGGGCCTGCTTTGCGTGCTTCGCGCTCGAAATAGGTCGCAGAGTAGGCCTGGCAACGCGAACGCCCGACGGCGGTAGTCGCCGTCGGGCGTTCATCCCCCGTAAGGTGCGGCTACGTGAGCCGGGCCGCCAGGTCCTCTCCGACGGCGAAAGCCCGCGTGATCGCGGAGCCCAACGTGGCACCGCCGCCGGGGTAGTTGTTTCGGAAAACGCCGGCCGAGACGTTGCCTGCCGCGTAGAGTCCCGGGATTGGCGATTGGCGATGGTCAAGCACTCGCCCGTGGAAGTCCGTGGCCAAGCCACCTGACGTCCCCAGCACCCCCGCGTGGATGGGGACGGCGTAGAACGGAGCAGCGAGCAGGGGCGCCAAACAAGGGTTGGGTGTATTGCCGGCGTCGCCCAGGAAGCGGTCTTGCGGGGTGGCGCCGCGTCCGAACTCGGTGTCCACTCCAAGGGCAGCGTCTGCGTTGAACCGGGCAACCGTTGCCTCGAGCGCGGCGGGGTTGATGCCCAGATCCAGTGCCAACAATTCAAGGCTCGGCGCAGACACCATCCACTCGGATGCCGAGCCCGGAGTGGAGCCCGCCACGGGGTATTTGGCCTGGTAGGTCGAGTCGAGCACCAGCCATGCGGGGTTGTTCTGCTGCCGTCCGGTGTGCGGGTTGATGGACGCGAAAACCCGGCTGGCATCGTGATAGTTGAGGGCTTCGTTGACGAAACGCTTGCCGTCGCTGTTCACGGTGATGGACCCCGGGAGTGTCATCTCGACGTTCCCCATCCGGCCGGAACGCTGCCCATCGTACTGATGTGCCGACGTCGATATGACCGGAACGCCCCACACAGCGGACATGTCCTCCACAGCCGCTCCGGCCTTAAGCCCCAGCTCCAGACCGTCGCCCTCGTTGGATGGTGCACTGATAGGCGTCACCGGATACGGCAGGAAGGCGCTGCGGAGCCGAGGGTTCCATTCGAACCCTCCGGAGGCGAGTACGACGGCGGTCGCGGCCACGTGCGCTCCGGCGCCGCCGAGACGCACGTTCCATCCGGTGCCGGACGGCGACAGGTCCTCCACAGGACTGGAGGCAACGATGTGAACTCCACGATCCACAGCGCTCGCAAGCAGACTGCCCACCAGCGCACCGCCCATGGTCCGGATCCCTGTGGAGGCCCGGCGTTCCAACAGCAACGGATCGGCGGCGCGGCCATTGAGTTCGTCGCGCTCGGTCATGGTGAGGAGCGGGAAGTAGGACGAGGGCCGGATCAGTTCCGAAAGGCCTGGGTAATCCTGGGGATCGAACGCGTTGTTGTCCAGCCCGCGGCCGCCGTCCGCGGATCCTTTCCACTCCATGTGGTAGTCCGGGCGGGCGATGGGCACCATGGATACTTTGGTGGTGGCGTTGAGGAATTCGACGGCTCTGGGCGCCGTGGAGACGTACCATTCGATCTCCTCGGCCGTCATCACATGGCCGGCCGCCTCGGTAAGGTAAGCGACGCCGTCGGCATGGCTGTCCTGGTACCCGGCAGCCTTGGCGAGGTGGTTGTTTGGCGCCCACATCACACCACCCCCAGCCGCGGTGGTGCCTCCCAGCAGGGCAGCCTTTTCCACAACCAGGACGCTGAGACCGGCGTCGGCCGAGCGGACGGCAGCCACCAGCCCGGCTGCGCCACTGCCCATGATGACGACGTCGTAGCTCGCGTTGAGTTGCTCGGGTGCGGTGAGGATGGGGGTGCTCATGCGGTGGTTCCTGCCGGCATCTGGATGAGGATCTTGCCGATTTTCTCCGTGCGTCCCTGCATCAGGCGGTAGGCCTGGGGCAAGTCCGCGAAGGCGAAGCGGTGGGTCATGAGGGCCCTGGCTTGCTCCGGGTGTCTGGCCAGGAGGGCGAGGCCGTCCGGGATGAGGTTGAGGCTCATGCGGCTTCCCATGATGTCCAGTTCCTTGTAAGGGATGTCCTTCATGGAGACGTTGGCCTGCCTGGGCGAGATGCCTACTTGGACGATCCTCCCGGCGCTGGCCACAAGCCTGATGCCGTTCTCCAAAGACGAAGGGACGCCTGTGGCCTCGATGACCAGCTGGGGCCCGTAGCCATCGGTGAGTGCATCCAACCGAGGTCCTTGATGTGTGTCCGGGAAGTCTGTACCAGGGGTGACCAGCAGGGTCTCAGTGGCGCCGAACTCGACGGCGAGGTCCAAGCGGTGCTGCTCGGTATCAGCGCAGACCACGGTGACTCCCAGCTCTGTCAGATACAAGGTTGCCAACAAACCGATGGGACCGCTGCCCAGCACCAGCGCGGTTTCCCCGGCCTGGGGCCGGCCGCGGTTGACTGCCTGCATGGCGATGGACGCGGGTTCTCCCATGGCAGCGACATCCAACGGAAGCTCGTCCGGCACCGGGCAGAGCTTATCCAGTGGGACGCTGATCAGTTCAGTGAGCGCTCCGTCCGAGTAGCATCCCAGGCAGCCCACGTTTTGGCACACGTTATAGCGGCCCGTCAGGCACGGGCGGCACTGGCCGCAATTGATGATGGGATTGACGGCCACGCGATCTCCGATGTTGATGGCGGCGGTGTCGTTTGAGACCTCGCCGGGCGTTAGGGCCTCCACGATGCCGGAAAATTCATGCCCTTGGATGAGCGGCAAATCTGTGGGGTAGTCGTCCTCCCAGATGTGGAGGTCGGTGCCGCAGAGGGTGACATTGTGGACCCGGACCAGGGCGTGGCCTGGTTGAAGGGTGGGCTCCGTGGAGTCCCGGAACTCAATGGTTTCTTTGGTGACGGTGACAGCGGACAGCATTCCGGGACCTCAGACCTGGTCCGTAGCGAGGCCCGCGGGCTGAGCGTCCTGCACCACAGGGTCAGCACCGAAGAAGATGTTCCACTGGCGCACGGTGCGCTCCTGAATGAGCCCGGCGAGCTGGAATGGATCCTGGTCCATAAGGGCCTCGACGTCGGCCTTGGAATCGCCGGAAATGATCAGCAATGCGCCGGGAGTTTCCTCGGGACCGAAGGGTCCGCTCTTCAGGAGGCGACCGCCGTCGAACTGGGCTTTGAGGAACTCAACATGGGACGGACGGACCGTATCCCGGCTGGCGGATGTTGTGGGGGAGTAAGCGTAGGTGACAGCGAAAGTGGCCATGAGGGTGTCCTCTTCATTGAGTGAGTGGTGGCTTTCCTCAATGCTGGGCAAACTATTAGCTCTTGTCCAATACTTAGTTGCTCTCTCACTATGTGTGAGAACTACATAATGCTCAGGATGCCGGGGTGGGGAGCACTTCTTCGGCCAACCGCAGGGCTGCACGGATGGCCGGCGATGTTGCTGCCGGGTTCCACGCGAGACCTGAAGACAGCAGGACATCCTCCCCTGCCAAAGAGAGGAAGACGGTGCCCGCCGGCATGATTCCTTGGATGGACTCGGGCATCAGGCTGATTCCCACGCCGCCTGCTACCAAGGAAAGTGCTGTGTACGGATCGGCCACTTCCTGGCTGATACGGGGCCGGAATCCAGCGGCGGCGCAGGCTGCGAAAGTGACGTCCCGGAGTGTGGACCCTTGAGCGGCAGGCATGGTGATGAACGGGTCGCTTGCGAGTTCGGCCATCCCTACCGAGGTCTGCCCGGCCAACGGATGGTCCGCGGGAACTGTGACCCCCAGACGCTCCGTGGCAATCCGGCGGGTGGCTAACGACGGTGAGTCGATGGGGAGGCCGATGAAGGCCAGATCCAGCACGTTGTTGCCCAACTGATGGAGTGCTTCCTGGGTCAGCAGCCCGCCATGCAATGTCACCTCCAGCTGCGGGTAATGCTGGCGAAGAGCGCGCGCCAGAGGGGGAAGCGTGGTGTGGTTCAACGCCCCGGAAAAGCCAATGGCAAGCTTGCCGTAAACGGTCCCGGTTCCCGCGTTCACTGCCCGGCGGGCCAAGTCCACTTCGTCGAGAATTTTCCGGGCGTGCGGCAGCAGTGAATGCCCCGCTGCCGTTAGCGTGACAGACCTGGTGTTGCGTTCGAACAGCGCCGACCCTAAGTCCTTTTCGAGCTTTTTGATGGTTTGGCTCAGTGGTGACTGCGCCATCCGGAGCCGCTCCGCCGCGCGGCCGAAGTGAAGTTCTTCGGCCACGGCCAGGAAGGCCTCAATTTGCCGCAGTTCCACGTTGCCTCCCACATTTTCAAGGTCAAGTGCAAGGCTATATTGGGTTTCACGTCCGGGATGGCCGGGGTGGCCGGGATTCCCGGGAAGCTAACGGGAGGCATCATGGCTAACTCAGCGTCGGGGGAGTCCGTCATTGAGCGTGTTGTGAAAATCATGGATGCGTTCTCCAAAGGCCAGCCGTGGCTTCCGCTCAAGGAACTGGTCCGGATTACCGGGATGTCCAGCAGTACCGTGCATCGGCTGGCCATGGACTTGGCTTCCAGCGGACTCCTGGAACGTAATGCTTCGGGGGAGTTCGGCGTCGGCATGAAGATGTGGGAGCTGGCTTCCCGCAGCAACCCCTTAGAGGAGTTCCGTCGTCGAGGTTTGCCGTTTCTGGAAGGCGTTCATGCGGCCGTCCGCGAGCATGTGTCGTTGTCCATACCGGACGTCGAGAACAACAGCGTGCTGTACCTGGAGCGTCTGGACCGGCATGGAACGGTCATGAACCTGGCTGAGGTGGCAGGCCGACTGGACATCCACACCACATCCTCCGGGATGGCCATGATGGCGCACATGCCGGGCTGGGTGCAGGACCGATTCCTGGCCGGGAAGCTGGAGAAAACCACTCCGGCCACGGAAACAGATCCTGCAAGAGTCAGGGCCAACCTCGCGCTGATCCGGGAGCGCGGCTACGCCCGGTTGGTCGGCGTCCTTGTGGAGGAGAACACCGCCTACTCCGTTCCCGTATTCGGGCAGGGCCATGCGGTCATAGGTGCGATTTCCGTCGTCGTGCCTTCTGTTGACGAGGACGCCGGGCTGATTCTTCCGGTGCTGGTGGCCGCTGGCCGCGGCCTGTCACGGACCATGGGTGCCGAGCGTCGGCCCTACGGATCCCGCCCCTGGTTGTCTCCCACCGCCACTGACTAAGCCATGCCTGTCCCGTTCAACGGGAAGTTTCCCCTCGGCCTGTGACCTGGGTCCTACAGTCGATTCCAGAGGAACTATCGCCAGTGACCTGGACCACACATCCTGACTTCGTTATCAACGGCCACAGGATGGACTGCCCAACAAAGTGGCAGCCGGCGATTCGTGACTCATCTAATTCTTTGCCGGGCAAGGCACCATGGCGGTGCCACTTCCCGCGCACTCAATGAGGAGACAGTATGGGAAACGTGCAGCAGCACTCGCCCTCGGACGTCAACCCGGCAGCGCCGGTTGAGCACGTCAAAATGCCCAAGAAGGCGGCCCTCGCCTCCTTCCTGGGATCCACCCTGGAGTACTACGACTTCTTCATCTACGGCACCGCCGCCGCCCTGATCTTCCCCAAGATCTTCTTCCCGGGCGGCGACCCCGTAGTGGCACTCCTTGGAGCGATGGCCACGTTCGGCGTCGGGTATCTGGCCAGGCCGCTGGGTGGCCTGGTGATGAGCCACTACGGCGACAAGATCGGCCGCAAACAGGCACTGATGATCACGCTGGTGATCATGGGCGTCGCCTCGATCGGCATCGGGTTCCTGCCCACGTACGGGCAGATCGGCTACTGGGCAACGGCGCTGTTGCTGGTAGGCCGTCTGGCCCAAGGATTCTCCGCCGGCGCCGAAGCTGCAGGTGCATCAACACTCACCATGGAGCACTCACCGGAAGGCCGCCGCGCGTTCTTCACCAGCTTCGTGATGACCGGGTACGCCTCGGGAATGGTGCTGTCCACGGTGGTCTTCATTCCGCTGGCCGCGCTGCCCGAAGAGCAGCTCCTCAGTTGGGGTTGGCGTGTTCCGTTCTGGCTTTCGGTAGTGGTCCTCGCAGTCGCTTACTGGATCCGGACCCGCCTGGATGAGCCGCCCGTGTTCGAAGAGATCGTGGAGCACAACAAACCCAAGGCCATCCCCGCCGTCGCAGTTTTCAAAACGCAGTGGCGTGACGTCCTGCGCGTCGGCGTGGTGATGCTGTTCTCCGTCATGCAGACCACCTTCACCGTGTACGCCCTGGCCTATGCCACCGGACCGGCCGTGGGCATCGACCGAACCCTCATGCTCACCGTGAACGCCGTAACCATTGGCCTGTCCATGGTGACCATCCCCATCTCCGCCATGATCTCGGACCGGATCGGCCGCAAGAAGGTCCTGCTGGTGGGAGCCCTCGGCTGCGCACTGACCACCATTGGCTACTTCTGGGCCATCAGCGGGCAGAACATTCCCCTGATCTTCCTGTTCGGCTTCCTGAACATGACCGTTTTCTACTCCTGCTGGAACGGTGTGTGGACGGTCTTCTTCCCGGAGATGTTCCCGGCCGCAGTCCGATACTCGGGCATGGCGATCGGCAGCCAGATCGGCTTGATCCTGGCAGGATTCGCACCCGCCATCGCAACGCTCCTTGCACAGCCCGGCCCCAACGGTTGGTGGCCTGTAGCGGGCTTCACCATCCTTTGCCTGGCAGCCTCGGCCATCGCCATCATGACGGCCCGCGAGACCTACAACGTCCCACTCGAGGACCTCGGCAAGCCGCGCAGCGCGCAGGTCAACAGATAAAGCACGACGCCGGGCGGCGGCTCCCAGCCGCCCGGCACGCCGGCTTCGCCGCCGACCAACGCAGCATTCCCGATCCACGCACCGCGCCGCCGATCAACACAGCATTCCCGATCCACGCACCGCGCCCCTGACTCCGGCGCCCGCCATATCCGCACTCACTCCTACGACTCATGCCCTGAAAGTTGGATACCCATGACTTCGTCAGCAACCGCACCCCGTACCTTCCGCGTTGGAATCGTGGGTTGCGGTGCCATTTCCCGAAACCACCTCGAGGCTTTCCGTGCCCTCCACAACGTGCGGATCGTGGGTGTTTGCGATGTGGATGCGGACCGGGCAAGGGCCACAGCTGAAGCCTGGGGCGTACCGAATGCGTTAACAAGCGTGGAGGAACTCCTCACCCTGGGCTTGGACATTGTTTCTGTCTGCACGCCGCATCCCACGCATGAGGAAGTGGTGCTGAAAGCTGCGGCGGCGGGCGTGAACGTACTCTGCGAAAAGCCGATTGCCACCAAACTGGAGTCAGCCGAACGTATGGTGGCTGCCTGCGAGAACGCCGGGGTGCAGCTGGGGGTACTCTTCCAGCGCCGGTTCTGGCCGGCATCGCAGAAGATCCGCACCGCCATCGACGACGGCACACTGGGCCGCGCCATCATGGCCCAGTGTTCGGTCATGCTGCACCGTGCCCCGGAGTACTACAACCGCGATGCGTGGCGTGGCACGTGGGAGAGCGACGGCGGCGGGGTCCTGATGTCCCAGGCCGTCCACCAGATTGATCTTCTCCAGTGGTATTTGGGGGACGTCGCCGAGGTCTACGGCAAGGTCAACACCTACCGTCACGGCGATGACATAGAAGTAGAGGATTCCGCGACGGCGGTGATCACCTTCACCTCCGGGGCCATGGCCACGCTGCAGGCCTCCACAGCGGTGTCTCCCAACCTCGGTATCCAGCTCCGCATCACCGGCGAAACCGGGGCTTCGGCTTCCCTCACGGAGTTCCCGGAAGGCAGCGACGGCCGGATGGACCTGTGGGCCGTAGGCGAGCGAATCGTCGTCGAGCCTGTCCATCCGGAAGGCGTGGAACCGAACGTGGACTTGTCCATCATCAACGGCCAGCTGATCCCGTTCCACAAACTGCAGGTGCAGGACTTTGTCCAGGCACTGGAAAACGGGACGGAACCGGCCATTACCGGCAAGGATGCCCTCATATCCTTGCGAATACTGCTCGCCGTCTACGAGTCCTCACGCACCGGGGAGCCCGTGCGCTTCGCCCCCGCTCACCCCGCGCATGCAGCTATTCCCTCCGCCCGCGCAGCGATCAAACCGTTGCGAAGCCCCGAAAAGGTTGCAGGCTAATCATGGCTTTTTCACGCACAGCAGCATCACCCCTGACCCTGGGTCGCAATGGACGCACCCCCAAGACCCTCCGCAACCGCCTTGCTTCGGCCCCGATGGAACGCAACTACGGCACCACGGATGGCTTCATCACCGAGCAATACATCGAATACCTCGTCACCCGCGCCAAGGCCGGCCTCGGCATGGTCACCACGGAGGCCACCTACGTCCGCGCCGATGGTAAGGGGCGCACCCACCAACTCGGCCTGCACACCGATGACATGATCCCCGGTCTCCGCCGACTCACCGATGCCCTGCACGCAGAAGGTGCGCTCGCCGCCGTCGAACTCAATCACGGCGGACGCACCGCCCAAGCGGCAGTTTCGGGCTTCAAGAACCTCGCGCCGTCGCCGGTTCCATGCCCGACGGCGGGTGGTGAGGTTCCGCGGGAACTCACCGCCGCCGAGTGCTACGAACTCGTGGAGGCTTATGGGGCTGCGGCCCGCCGTGCGGTTGCCGCCGGATTCGACGTCATCAACCTGCACGGTGCCCACGGATACCTGATCCACCAGTTCATGTCGCCCATTTCGAACCACCGCACGGACGAGTTCGCGGCGCCGGAGTTCTTCATGAACCTGGTCATCGACGCCGTTCGGCAGGCCGTTCCGGACACGATCGTGGGCATGCGTGTCTCAGTAGTGGAAGGTCCGGCAGACGGCATCAGCGCTGAGCAGCAAGTGGCCATCATCGCCAAAGCCCACCTGGAGAAGCTCGACTTCCTGGACATTTCCGCGGGCAGCTACGACGCCGGCGAATGGATCGTCCAGTCAGGGGAGTGGAAGCCCGGGATCCTTGCAGACTACGCCAAGGCCTACCGCCAGTTCGGGCTCCCGCTGGGTATGGCCGGACGGCTCAACAGCCCGGAAATCATCGAGGAAGTCCTGTCCCAGGGCACCTGCGACTTCGTCAGCCTCGCGCGCGCCATCCACGCCGATCCCGCGTTCGTGGGCGGGGTGCTGCGCGGCGACCGCTACCGGCCGTGCATCGCGTGCAACGTGTGCATCGATAACCTTGGCCTCGGTCAGGTCACTTGCACCGTCAACCCGGCGGTTGGGCGGTCACGAGTCCCGGTTCCAACACCAGCCGTTCGTCCCGGAGCCAAAGTGCTGGTGGTGGGTGCAGGCCCGGCCGGCCTCACCGCCGCGCGTGAACTCGCCGAAGCCGGAGCCAACGTGACGCTGATGGACGACGGCGTCCGGCCCGGCGGGCAGTTCGCGCTCGCCGAGCGCATGAAATCGACGCCGGACTTCCACCGCTTTGCAGATTGGTCCGGCGCTGAAAACGAGCGTCTGGGCGTTGAGGTTCGCTTGGGAGTCCACGTGGACACGTCCGACGCCGGCTCGCTGGCCCGCGATTTCGGCGCGCAGGCAGTGGTCATTGCGACCGGTGGCCGCCGGCCCTCTCCAGGGTTTGCGGGCGGCGACTCTCCGCAGGTCTCCGACATCCGGGAGTGGCTCCCTGCCCACCCGGAAGTGCTCGATGTGCACCCGGAAAATCTCGACGCCGGCCTGGCCGGTCCCACGGGCAGCGCGCCGGAGGCTGTGGTCAGCGCGCCGGAGGCTGTGACAATTTGGGGTGCGGATTCCGTGGCCATGAGTGTGGCCGACACCCTTGCTGACCTTGGTACTGCTGTGCTGATCGTCGGGCCACAGGAAGCCCTGGCGCCGGAGTCCGGCCGCCGGGCCAAGATCCTCGCGGTACCCCGGCTTGAAGCCAACCCGAAGGTGCGGATCTTCCTGTCCAGCACCATCGAGGAGTTTGACGGTGCTGGGGAGTTTGGTGGCAACAGGGTCCGGATCAGTCAGGCGGGTGTTGAGGACCAATGGGTTGAAGCGCCGGGGGAGTTGCTGGTTTCCCGTTCGGTGCTGCCGCTGGATGGGCCGTTGACTGTTGAAGAACGGGAAGCAGAACTCAGCTTGGCTGCGTCCATTCCCGTCGCCGTCGCCGGGACAGTGGTGGACAAGACCCCGGCCATCGTTTCCAACGCGGTCAAGAGCGGTTACGACGCAGCCCAACGTATTGCCGCGGCTCTGGCCCGCACCCCCTCCGACACACTCCCCGCCGCCGAGATCGCGGGAACGGTGCCAGACCGCCGGAGAGTTCCGGCGAATTCGCAGCATTCCAGCGACCTCACCGACACCCAGCATGACTTCACCCTGAACGGAGCCCGAAAGTGACCACGCCAACGCGCCGGCTGGGAATTGCCCAGCTCTCCCTCGTCGGAACCGCACCGCCGGATTTGGTGAGCATCGCGGCACAGGCGGGCTTCGACTTCATCGGAGCACGCGTCCGTCCTGTCACCACCACAGAGCGGCCGTATGACCTCCAGCCTGGCTCTCCAATGCTCAAGGAGACGCTGGAACGGATGGCGGATACAGGGATCACGGTTGAAGACATCGAGTTCCTCCTGTTGGACGGCACTGGCCTGCAGAACGGTCAGGATCAGCGCGAAGCCTGGCTGCACATGATGGAGGCGGGTCAAGCGTTGGGGGCATCAAGCCTGACCGTGGCCTGCGCAGACCCGGACCTTGGCCGATTCGAAGAGCACCTCGCGCAGATGACCCAGGACGGAAAGGCATACGGAATCATGCCGACCTTGGAACCCATCGCCTACCAAACTGTCCGATCCATCCCACAAGCAGTGAAATTGGCTCAGCGGGCGGGCTGCAGGATTGTTGTTGACGCCCTCCACGTCAACCGATTCGGCGGCACTGCAGCTGAACTCGAAGCGGCTGCGGACCTGGTTCCCTTGATCCAACTCTGCGACGGTCCTGCCTCCGCGCCGGCCAACAGGGAAGCCCTGATCCTCGAGTCACGCTCGGAGCGAGGCGTCCCCGGGGAAGGCGAATTCAACCTCCAGAACTTACTGGCGGCCTTCCCGGCAGCGACCCCGGTGAGCATCGAAACGCCATCCGACCACAGGGTGGCCGAAATGGGTGAGCTCGCGTGGGCCAAACACCTCAAAGCGGCTGCCGATTCTGTCCTCAGCACCACAGCATCTAAAGACACAGCACTCACAGGGAGCAGCAAATGAACGGCAACCCCCTCCACACCGTGGACTGCGACGTCCTGGTTATCGGCTCAGGCGCCGGTGGGATGTCCGCGGCTGTCACGGCTGCATTCCACGGGATGAAAGTCATCGTGGTGGAGAAGACAGAGGTCTGCGGCGGAGCAACCTCCTGGTCCGGAGGCTGGGCTTGGGCGCCGGGCAACCCGTTGGCGAAGGCTGAAGGGGTCAATGAGGACAAGGAAACCTTCCGCACCTACCTCCGGGAGGTTCTCGGGGACGACTACCAGGCTGACAGGGTGGATGCCTTCCTTGAAGCTGCCCCGCATATGGTGGGTTTCTTCCAGAACAAGACTTCCCTGCAGTTCGTTCCCGGCAGCAAGATCAACGATATTTATGGCACGCTCCCCGGAGCAGGCACCGGCAACCGTTCCGTCGGGCCCAAGCCGCTGAACGCCCGCACCATCAAGCCAGGCCTCAGGGCAAAGATGCGACACCAGCTCTACGAAACCTCATTCCTGGGCATGGGCATTATGGCTGGCCCGGACCTCAGCAAGTTCCTGTCAGCATCGCAAGGAAACCCCAAGGGCCTGTTTCACGCGGGGTGGCGCTTCGGATTCCACCTCCTGGACCTGCTGACGCACCGCCGCAACATGCAACTGGTCAACGGCACGGCGCTGACGGCCAGGCTCATGAAATCCGCGGACGACCTCGGAGTGGACATCCGTGTCTCCACCCCGGCCACAGCGTTGCTCAAGGACGAAAATGGGAAGGTGACTGGCGCCGTCGTGCGTTCGCCTGAAGGCGAGGTGCAGATCAACGCGAGCCGCGGCGTCGTGCTGGCAACCGGCGGTTTCCCCAACGATGTGCAGCGGCGCAAGGAGCTGTTCCCCAAGACGCCCACCGGCCGGGAGCACTGGACGCTGTCCCCGGCCGAAACCACAGGTGATGGCATCAACCTGGCGCAGGCTGTGGGTGCACGCTTTACCACCGCAGTGAAGTCGCCGGCTGCCTGGTGCCCGGTGTCTTTGGTGCCGTACCGAAACGGCAGAACCGGGGTTTTCCCGCACATCATGGACCGCGCGAAACCCGGCAGCATCGGCGTCCGTGCGGATGGGAAGAGGTTCGTCAACGAAGCCAACGGCTACTACGACTATGTGGAGGCACTCCTGGCCGCCACACCCGAGGGTGAAACCGTGGAGTCGTGGCAGATTGCGGACAGTCGTTTCGTCCGCAAGTTCCCCTTGGGAATGGCCAAGCCGCTGCCCGTGCCGCTCTTTCCCTACCTGCGCTCCGGCTACCTCATCAAGGGGCGGACACTGGAGGAACTGGCGACGAAATGCGGGATCGACCCCACGGGGTTGCGGAGGACCGTGGCGCGGTTCAACGCCAATGCACGGGCCGGGGTCGACCCCGATTTCGGCCGCGGCGAAACCGCCTTCAATCGCTACGGCGGCGACGCCACCACCAAGCCGAACCCGTCACTGGGGCCCATCGAGAAGGGGCCGTTCTATGCCGTGCGAGTGGTTCCGGGGAGCTTCGGCACATTCGCTGGCGTGGACACCGACGGACGTGGGCGGGCGCTCAACAACGACGGCCATCCTGTAGAGGGACTCTATGTTGCCGGCAACGATCAAGCCAACGTCATGGGCGGGCACTACCCGGCGGGCGGCATCAACCTGGGACCGGCGCTGACGTTCGGGTACATCGCTGGAAGAGACCTCGCCGGCGTCGCTGAGTATGAGGACGACGGCGCGCATGCGGATGTGGAACTCGCCCGCTAGAGACCGTTGTGGGGCCTGCTTTGCGCGCTCTGGTCAAGAATTAGCGCGCAGAGCAGGCCCCACAACGCAGGGTGCAACGCGGGGTCAGCGCCGTGTGGGCTGCGGCGTCACGGGAACGGTGGGCGCTGGGGGTGGAGCCGGGGCCACGAAAGGCCCGCTGGGGTACAGGGACGTGGCTGTCATCATGTAGTTGGCCCACTGTGGGCCCGCAATCATGTAACCATCCAAGGACTTGTAGAACTTGCCGTTGATGGTGATGTTCTGCCCGGCCCGCTGCTGACCCGCTGACGTGTCCCCGAAGAACGACGCCGTTGCAAGACTGGTGGTGTAACCGGCCACCCAGGTGGCGCCGTTGTTGTTGGACGTGCCCGTCTTTGCCGCCACCGGAACCTGGCTCTGGACCTTGGGGCTGATGTATACGCCCGATCCCATCTTCAGCACATCCTGCAGGACAGCGTTCACGCCCCGCGCTACGGCCGGTTTCACGGCCTCCCTGCATTCGGGCGTTTGCGCTTGAAACTTGCGCCCCTGGGCATCGCTGATCCCGGTGACGGCGATCGGCTTGCAATAGGTGCCGTCGTTCGCAAAGGTGGCGTAGGCGCTCGCCAGCACCACAGGGGCCACTCCAATGGAGCCAAGAAGGTTGCCGATCTGGTGCATGTTGACCGGTGCGTTGTCCAGGCCGCTGTGCAGGCCCACGGTGTCCACCATTTTCTGGATCCCGCAGAAGTCCAACTGGGCTGCGGTGGCAAAAGTGGCCGTGTTGATGGAGTTGTACAGGCCGTAATTGATGGGCATAGGACGGTAGTAGCCGTCGTCGTTGTTTTGCAGGTCATCATCGGCACCCAGGTTCTGGGCCTTCTGGGCGGTGCTGTAACCGCCAAGGACCCTGCCGCAACTCGAGCGCCACGGGAAGCCTACGGGATAAACCCTGCGGGAAGCGTCAACAACGGCGGTGGGATTCTTGCCTTCGTTGAGCCACTCCGCGTAGATAAAGGGCTTCATGGTGGAACCAGGCTGGAAGCCGCCCGCACCATTGAGGTCATAGCCGTTCTCGTCCTTCGAATCCACATTGAAATTCAGTTGGGTATCGTACTTTCCGTCCTCGGGTACGAACACCGTGTTTTGGGCCATGGCAAGGATTTTCCCGGTGCCCGGCTGAACAGTGGTCATCGCAGCACCCCACTTATCCGGGTTGGGGCCAGCGGAAGCATCAACCTGTTCTTGCGCGGCGTTCTGAAGCCGGCTGTCCAACGTGGTGGTGATGGTCAGGCCGCCACGGTAGAGGAACCGTTCACGTTCCTCCACGGTGGAACCATAGGTCTCGTCGTTGAGGATGAGGTGGGAGACGTAATCGCAGAAATAGGTGGCAAACGAGGTACCGGCGCAGCCTTGCAGGGACGGGGTGATGTTGAGCTCAACGGGAGTGGCCACTGCCACGCCGTGATCCACCGCAGTGATCTTGCCCTGTTCCAGCATCCGGTCCAGCACCAGATTGCGCCGATTGAGTGCAGCCTGAGGGTCGACGATGGGGTCATAAATGCTGGGTCCGTTGACCAACCCAGCCAGGAGGGCCGCTTGAGGCAGGGTCAGGTCCATCGCGGAGGTGCTGAAGAAATAGCGGGATGCAGCTTCGATGCCGTAGGCGTTCCGGTTGAAGAACACGATGTTCAGATATCCCTCAAGGATCTGATCCTTGCTGAACCGCTTCTCCAGCTCCAGTGCGAGCTTAACTTCGCGCAATTTGTCACCCACGGTCTTCTGCCCGCTGAGCACCACATCCTCCGGACGCCCCTCGGACAGGCGGGACTCGTTGAGCACGTTGGTGACGTACTGCTGCGTCAGTGTGGAGGCGCCTTGCCGGGTGCCCTGGGTCAGGTTGGAACTCAGCGCCCGCATGATGCCTTGCGCGTCCACACCTGCGTGCTCGTAGAAGCGGTTATCTTCAATCGCGATGATCGCCTCACGGATGAACGGGGACATCTCCTCCAGCGGGACCTTCACGCGGTTCTCGGCATAGAAGGTGGCAATCAGCTGGCCGTCCGCAGACACCACGGTGCTGGAGAGGGAAGGGGAATCGACGTTGAGTTCGCTCGGCAGGCTTTGATAAAACCCGACCGAACCGCCCACGGTGGTGCTGGTGAAGGCAACTACGGGTGCCAGGAATCCTGTGATCAGCACCCCGCAGAGGGTGCTCACGAAGAAGAACCCGAAGACCCTCAAAAGGACCTTCCCCAGACCTGTCTTTGGACCCTTGTTCCGCGCCATTTCGTGCCAATCCGTAGGGATAACCCGGCTGAAAAGTAGCTACAGAATACGTCCGGCAAAGCCGCGCGGCTACGGGTGGGGCGCCTTAAAATGGTCCCAAATCGGACTCAATCCAGCGGCAGCGTTACCCTCACACTCGTGCCCCGCCCCACCGCGGAGTCGATGTCTACCGTTCCTCCGGCGTCGTGCACTGCAATGGACATCAGCAACAAACCGAAACCGTGCCGCCGGCCACTGGGTGCGGCGTGGATTTCAAACCCGCTGCCATCATCGGTGACGGTGAGCTGGATGCCGTGATAGACGGCGTTGAGGCGGACGGTGAGCTCGCTGGCATTCGCGTAGTTAAGGGTGTTGCTGAAGGTCTCTTGGGCCACGTGATAGAGGAGGGCGGCGGCTGTGGAGGAGATCTCGATGCCGTGATGCGGGGTGTGCCAATGGACCGTGACGCCCTCGCGCCGCAGCGGTGCTGCAAGCCGGTCGATGCATCCCGCGACACCCAGTGCGTAGAAATCCACGGGGTTCTGGTCCTGGATGATGCCCTTCACGGCCACCACCTCGGTTAGTGCTGATGCCTGTTCCATTGCTTCCCCCACGTCATGGTGTTTCATACTTGAAATTCGTTGCCAACACCCCGGTGTATGGGTGCTTCGTGCTTCCAGCGTGGCGCTGTTGTATCAAGGAAGCTTTGCGATTGGCTCAAGTTCGCATCAAGTTTGCGGGGGAAGCTTGCCAGGGGTGCACTGGGGGTGCGGGAGCGCCCGACGGCGGTCCTTGAGTACCGTCGTCGAGCGCTGTCCGCCGCCGGATCTACCGGCGGCCGCCACCACCGCCGGGGCCCTGAGCCTGGGTGTACTGGCCCGCAGTCACTGTGCCCTGTTCCTCGGCGCCGGTAATGGAGCCGGAAGTCACCCCGGACTCAGCGTCAGCACTGCCACCGGTGTACACGGTGTACGTGGCCCCGTCGGTGATGGCCGAGGACGAATACACCAAGGATGCGATGGTCTTGGTGGTCACGAACGTCGCAATCACTGCTCCGGCGGAATCAACAATATGTACCGGAGTGCCAGCTGAGACCGACGAGTCGAACGTCACCTGCACACCCGACTGCGTGGACGAGGTACCCGGAGTCACCGCCATTCCAGCACTTCCTGCCGCTGCTATGGTGCCGCCGGTCACGGTCAGTTCGCCGTTCACGTCCAGCGCTCCGTTGCCGTCGTTGGTGGGACCGTTCACCACCACGGTGCCCCCGGAGATGGTGGCGTTTCCGTTGGAGTCCAAGCCGTCACCCTCCGAGTTGATGGTGAGCGTTCCACCGGAGACCTCCACGGTGTAGTCGCCCACCGTTTCGCCGCCACCCATGCCCCCACCGCCGGGTCCGCCCATCCCGCCGGCGGCCGCACCGGCATCGGTGCTGGTGGAAGAACCGCCCGAGGCGTTCACGCCGTCGTCGTTCGCCGTGACGGAAACGTCGCCTCCGGTAATGGCGATGTGCTGCGCCTCCAACCCTTCCTCGGACTCAGTCACGTTGACTGTTCCGCCGGAAACGGTGAGGGTGTTGAAAGCCTTCACACCGTCGTCGCCCGCGTTGACCGTCAAGGAGCCGCCGCTGACCAAGAGCCAGCCGCGGCCTTCGTCGGTTTCGTTGTCAGCCTTCACTCCGTCCCCGCCGGCGGTCACTTGGTAGGCGCCGTCCAGCAGCACGGTGTAGTCCTTGCCCCGGATGCCGTCGTCCACGGCGTCCACGGTGACCTTGCCCGCGGCCATCACCAAGCCATCCTTGGACACGATGCCGTCGTTGGACTTGCCGTTGACGGTAAGGGAACCGGTCCCGGCAATGGTCAGATCTGCCATGGAATAGAGGGCCGCGTTGGGCGCGTCCTCGCCTTGGTCGGCGTAGCTGGCGGCGTCGGTCAACGTGTTGGTGCTGCCGTCTTGTAGATACACGATCGCTTCGTCCGCGCTCTGCACCACGAACGGTGAGCCGGTGGAGTTGCCCAGTTCCACGCCGTCCAGGATGATGCGCACCGTATCTTCTTCTCCCGCTGCCACCACGATCTGCCCGTCACTGAGGGAGCCGCTGAGGCGGTACGTTCCGGCGGCGCTGATGGTGACGGTGTTGCCGTCAACGGCCACCCCGATGGAGGACGACGACGTCACTTTGCTGCCGCCGTCGGCCAGGCTGATTGCCACTTCAGTTGCGGCGTCCCACGTGAGGTCGTCGCTGTCGTAGTGGGTGTCTTCCTCGATGGTGGCGGCGGTGACGGCCTGCTGGGTGGTGTTGGTGCTGTTGGACGTGGTGCCGGTGGACGTGGAACTCGTGGCGGCGGTGGAGCAGCCGGCCAAGGAGATGGCCAGGGCGATGGCGGCAACGGAAAGGGAAGTGCGGAAAGAGCGCATGGTGGATTCCTAGGTCTGTGGAGGGAAAGTCTGTGTGTGTGGGGGGGGCGGTCAGTGCAGGGGACGGTCAGTGGAGGGGACGCAGGGGCATCCTGCGCCGAAGGGTTTGGTTCCAACGGTTGGCCGGGAGCTCGGGATGGAGGGCGGCCATGCCGGTGGCGAATTTGGAGATGCGGCAGGGGCGGACACCGTGGGCCCACAAGTGCCTGTCCAGAGGACCGGGGGCGGAACCGGATTTTGTTTCCACCACCACCGCGTTGTCCAAAACCCAGGGCTTGCCATCGGGGGCTTGCCACGTGACATCGGAGTCGATGGTGGCGCGGCTGCCGGATCCGGGGAGGTACAGGGTGGTTCGGTCGTAGCGGGTGGACAGGACCGGCTCCAGCGGGCCGAACGTGACGTCGCCGATGGTGGCCGCGAGTGTCTCGTTGACGTACGCCAGCCCCTCTTGGGTCAACCGGTCGCGGTCGCACAGCTCATAGGGGATGCGCTCCTTGACGGTGGCCTCGCGGGCGCCTTCAGTCTTGACTTCCAGGAAGCTCACGGCACTGTCCACATAGGTTCGTGTGCGGACCTTGAACCTGCGGCGCCGGCCATGTGCGGCGAGCATGTAGCTGTCCAAACCGGGTGTATCGAAGTAGACGGAGTCGTAATCGAAGGTCCGCTTTCCGTCCATTTCCAAGACCCGGGCTTCGGTGCTGAACGAGCTGAGGACCTTGCGTGCCGTTGCCGATGGAACCAGATACTTCCGATCAACCCGGGTCAGCAGCGCGGCTTCCGTGGTGAGTTCTTCAAGCCCGACGGCGGGCAGCTCGCTCAGCTGCGGGATGATCGCTTGGGCGTCGATGCGGCTCATGCGACACCAGCCGAGGTGGGCACGGACTGCTGGGTTTGCTGTGGTGCAGGCTGCGACGCAGGCTGCTGGGACTGGGCCGGCAGTTCCTCCGGCGCCGGGGTCAGCGCGCCGGCCGGCTGGTTGAAGCCGAGCTGTGAGTGCCGCGGCTGGGACAGGTCCTGGTGGAGGGGGCGGACCGCATACCGGACATCCACAATGGTCTTGTCGTTGACCATGTCCAGTTCTTGGATGGTGGCCGAGTGAACAGTGCCGTTGAGGACTTCCTCCAGCCGGGCGTAGAGCTCGGGCTCGCTGTTGATGGCACGGTCCAGCACCACGATCTGGTGGCGGTAGGCCGGGAGGACCCGGGGGTTGTCGCCGACGAACATCACCAGCAGAACCAACGCCATCAGGGAAAGGGTCAGCCAGAGTGGCTCGACGCCGATGCCTGCGATCAGTCCCAGCGCCAACGCCGAGAAGTAGTAGGCAACTTCGTGCTGGGCGAGTTCCGTGGACCGGAGCCGGATGATGGAGAGAACACCGAACAAACCCAGTCCCAAGCCAACGCCTGCGGCCGAACCGGACAATGCTGTGGCGACTGCCAGGACGCCGACGTTCATGCCCAGGTAAGAAACAACCAGGTCACGGCGCCGGTGCCGGCGGAGGTAGAGGGCGAGCGTCAAAATGGTGATGGCGGCCAGGTCTGCCGCTATGAGGATGATGGTGTTCATCAGTTACTCCGGAATCTCTTGGGGGATTGATCTCCACTTTTCCCGGCGAGGCTGTGTTGAAACTGTGCCGGGACCAAGGCTGGGATATGTGTTTCGACGGCGGTGGCTTCCGTGGGCGTGGCCCGCGCCTTCCGGACGAACAAGAACCGTTGCTGCACCACGTAACTGATGCCCAGCAGGGTCAGTTCGGTGACGAGCTTGGCCGGGAGGTCCGGGACAGCCAGCGATGTGAGGGTCCACATCGCGGCGTAATTGGCGGACAACAAGACGAGCACCAATGCCGCATATCCGGTAGCGGCAGCACGGAACGAGGTGTCCCGCCCGTGGTCAAAAACCAACCGACGATTGATCATGAAATTCACCGTGGCGCTCACCAGCCGGGCCCCCACCACCGCCAGCAGAAGGGAGTCCGTCACGGCGCTCAGGAGCAGGAACATCACCAGATCCACCGCGAACGCGGACAGGGACGAGCCAAGGAACTTCAGCAGCGGTGCGTAGATCCTGATCGAGTCGGCCACGGGACGGAAGTGAGAGCCCGAGTTGTGGTCCAGATAGACGGTGGCTATTTCCACACTCTCGATGCCGTAGCCGGCCTGTTTCGCCTCCAGCAGCAGGTTGAGTTCGTACTCGTACCGCTGCCCACGGACGGTCAGCAGCCAAGGGATCATATCCGCCCGGTAACCGCGGAGGCCCGTTTGCGTGTCCGTGATCCGTTGACCGGTCGCGAGCCTGAACAGACCCCGCGTTACTGTGTTGCCGAACCTGCTCCGGGCGGGGACGTTTCCGGTGAAGTTCCGGCAGCCCAGGACCATTGCAGCCGTGACGTGACGGACGCGGTCGGCAACGGCAAGAATGTCGGCCACTCCGTGTTGGCCGTCGCTGTCAGCGCAGACCACGTCATGGCCCGGGAAGCGCTCGGTGATGAAGGCGAAACCGCTCTTCAGGGCGTGGCCCTTGCCGCCGTTCACGGCGTAACTGAGCACCTGGCACCCAAGCCGCGCGGCGTCGTCGAACGTGTCCTTATAGTCAGGCCCGGAACCGTCGTCCACCACAACTATGGTCAGCCACGGATCGGCTTCCTGAAGATTGCGGACAAGGGCCGTGAGCTGGTGGTCCGGCTCGTACGCCGGTATGAGGATGATCATGACTGGGCGATGTAGAGGATGTCCGAGGTGCCGCGCTCTTTGTTGTCGCCGAGCGGGTTGTTCACCAAAGAACCGTTGAAGTACATGGTGGAGGATCCGCCGCCGTCGATGTTGTACGCGGTGGTGGCACCCAGGTCCTTCATAATCTGGGCCAGACCGGTCATGGTGACACCGGCGCTGTAGCCGGGACTGCGGCCGTCCACCACCACGAACACCAAGTGGTTCTCATCGATCACGCCCACGGCCGTGCGGGGCTGCTCGCCCTGGACGGAGTGGTTGCCGAAGTTGGTATCAACCTCCACGTCCTCGATGCCCGAGGCGATCTGGCCGTTGTCCAGCAGCGAAGGCCCGAAGGAGAGCGTGTTCCACACGCCGTCCGCGATGAGCTGGTCGGCGGTGGTGGTGGTCTCGTCGTACACCTTGACGGTGCCGTCCTTATAGAAGGCGAGCCCTTGCCGCGCACCTTCATCCCGATACACCACACCGTTGCGGATCACGATGCCGGTGTCGCGGAAGCCGTAGTAGTCGCCGTTGATGGCGAAGATTGCGTTGTGGTCCTCGGCGATCGCGGACGTGGTCTCGGTGATGTTCTCGCCGTACGTGTCCTCGGCAAACGCCGACTTCAGCGTGGTGGCATCATCAAGCACGACGTCGGCAACGTAGTAGGTGACGGTGTCGTCACCGCTGCCGGTGGTCACGGTTGAGATGGTGACACCCGTGTCGCCCGAGGTGTACGAGGTATCGGTGACCACGGCGCTCGCCGACGTGTCAGTGGAAGTCTCGTCCGTCGTCGTGGTTGTGGTGGTTCCGGCCTGGCTTGCCTCGTACTCGGAGACGTTGGTGATCTCAGCGTGCGGGACCACGAACCGGTCGAGGGCCCAAGCTGCAGCACCACCGGCAGAAAGAGTGACCGCCAGAACGGCGGAGATCACGGCGCGCCGTGTCCGGCCGCCCTTACGGTGTTCAGTCTGTGGAGGAGTCATTCCTCATTTCTACGGAGCAAGGCTACGCCGGAGGTTTGCCCAACATATGCGGGGCCTGTGAAGGTTTAGATCTTGTTGCCAGCCGCCAACGCCGCCTGTTCAATGCGTGCCCGGTGGGCTGCCCATTCTTCCGTGGTCCGGCCGGGGATGTTCGGATCCCCGGACCTCTGTCCTATGGAGCCGTCAATGAGCTCCCTGATGATGTCTGCATGCCCTGCATGGCGGGCGGTCTCCACGCACATATGAACCAGGATTTGATGGAGCGTCACGTTCTTCTTTTCCTCGGACCACCACGGCACCACGCCCGGCGCATCCAGAGGGAGGGACTCGATGGTCTCATCGCTGTGTTTGGCGGAAAAGTGGTGAAGCTCCAGGATCTCCTCCCGGGTCTCGGAAGCAGGGACCCACATATCGGAATCCGGTTCGGCGTCGTCCGCCAGCCAAGGCAAGTCCCTGCCACTTGGCCGTCCGAAGGTCACCCCAAAATAGTCCAGCTCCACGCTTGCCACATGTTTCACCAAGCCCAGCAGACTGGTGCCCGTGGGCGTCATGGGCCGCCGGGCGTCGTACTCACTCAGCCCGTCCAGTTTCCCGAGCAGGTCCGCCCTCCGGAGCTGCAAATAGCGGTGCAACGTCGCTTTGTCATCCATGCTGAGCACTCTACCGAAGGGCCAGGGCGAAGGGACCGGGCGGCGGGGCCGCGCACCGGGCCCTGGGCACCGAGTTCGCTGGAAACGTGCCAATACCCCCGGATACCTCCAGCAAACTCGCAGCGTTCCCGCGACCTCGCACATTTTCCGCGACGTGGCACCTGTGACCACTACTGCTTTATTCCTCCCTTCCACCTGGCGTTGACTACAACGCAAGCCAGTGGAGGGCCCCGGCCAAAAGACGCCGGACCATGCCCATCCACGAGTGTTAGGAGCAACTCCTTGTCACTTCAATTTCCTCGCAGAACCTTGCTTCAGGGCGCCGGTGCCCTGTCCCTCGCAGCCGTGGTCAGCTCGATGTTTGCCCAGAACGCCTGGGCCGAAACCGCACCGGATGCCACGGAGTTCGCAGCGTTGCGCAACCGTTGGGTGGACCAACTCACCGGTCGGAATGTCATTCAATCAGGCGACGCCGACTTCGCGAAGGCGATCACCGCCCTGAACAACAAAGCCGCCGACTCCTTGGCAAAGCTCAACAGGGCACCTGGCCGCGCATCGGTGTTCACGGATCTGTCCTTCGCCAAGGACGCCGAGATGGTCACCACCTACACGCGCCTGTCCCAGCTTGCTACGGCCTGGGCCACACCCACGGCGGCTGTGTTTGGGGATGCCTCAGTACTGGCAGACATCAAAGCTGGCCTCGCTGATGCCAACACCCTCTGCTACAACCACACCAAGGAAGAAGTGGGCAATTGGTGGTCGTGGGAAATCGGTGTGCCCCGGGCTTTGGCCGATGCCATGGTCCTGCTTCACGGGGAGCTCTCCGCCGCTGAGATCCAGGCCTACTCCGCAGCCATCGACCACTTTGTCCCTGACCCGTGGCTGCAGTTCCCGCCCAAACGCGGCAAGATCACCTCGGTGGGGGCAAACCGCGTGGACCTGTGCCAGGGAATCATCATCCGGTCCTTGGCCGGCGAGGACACACCCAAGCTCCAGCACGCCATCGCCGGCCTCAGCCAAGTGTGGCAGTACGTCACCAGCGGCGACGGAATTTTCCGGGACGGCTCATTCATCCAACACAGCACCACGCCGTACACCGGCTCCTATGGGGTTGTGCTGCTGAACGGCCTGTCCAAGCTGTTTGCACTGCTGGGCGGCACAGGCTTCGAGGTCTCCGACCCATCCCGCAGCATCTTCTTCGACGCCGTAGAAGGATCGTTTGCGCCGCTCATCATCAACGGAGCCATGGCCGATTCGGTGCGCGGCCGGAGTATCAGCCGCGAGGCCAACACCGGATATGACCTCGCCGCAACAAGCATCGAAGCCATTCTGCTCCTGGCCCGAGCCATGGACAGCGCCACGGCAACCCGCTGGCGGGGCCTCTGCGCGGGCTGGATCACGCGCAACACTTACCGCCCCATCCTGACAGGGGCGAGCGTTCCCCGGACAGCTTTGGTCAAAGAACTGCTGGCGGCCGGCGTTGCGCCTGTGCCGGAGTCCCCGGGCCACCGCCTCTTCCCGGCCATGGACCGCACCATTCACCGGGGGAGCGGCTGGGCTTTGTCCTTGTCCATGGCCAGCAACCGCATCGCCTGGTACGAATGCGGCAACGGCGAGAACAACCGCGGGTATCACACAGGTTCAGGCATGACCTACTTCCACACCGCGGACCTCGGCCAGTACGACGACGCCTTTTGGGCCACCGTCAACTACAACCGACTCCCCGGCACCACGGTGGACACCACGCCTTTGCCGGACAAGGTGGAAGGTGAATGGGGCGCTGCCGTCCCGGCCAACGAGTGGACCGGCTCTGCCGCGCTCGGTGAGGTTGCCGCCGTCGGGCAGCACCTGGTGGGTCCCGGCCGAACCGGCCTGTCGGTTCGGAAGTCCTGGTTCGTCAGCGGCCACGTCACCGTCTGCCTCGGTGCGGACATCACCACTGCTTCCGGAGCCAGGGTGGAAACAATCGTTGACCACCGCAATCTCCACCAAGGCACCAATGCACTCACGACGGCGTCGGGCACCATCGCGGAAACGGCCGGTAACGCTGTTGTGCTGAGCGAGGATCGCTGGGTCCATCTGGAAGGATTTGGTGGCTACGCCGTACTGGATTCCTCCCCATTGACGGTGCTCCGGGAGAGCCGTTCCGGAAGCTGGTCGGGAGTGAACATCAACGGCAGTACCACCGTGCAGCAACGGAACTTCGCCACCATCTACGTGGATCACGGTGCGGGTGGAGCGCCACAAAGCTACGCGTACCTGGTGGCCCCAGGTGTGTCGGCCAAGGAGTGCAGCAAGCTAGCGAAGGGCAACAAGCACGTGGTGATCCGCAACGATGCCACGGCGCAATCGGTGGAGTTCACGGCGGAGAAGACCACGGCGGCAACGTTCTGGAAGCCCGGAACGGCAGGAGACCTTGGTGCATCAGGCCCCGCGTGCGTGGTGTTCTCCCGGCACGGCAACGTCCTCACCCTGGCTGTCAGTGAGCCAACGCAAAAGGCTGCCAGCCTCACGTTGACGCTGCCTGAGGGCACTTGGTCCAGCGTGCTGGAAGGTGCGGGCACGCTGGGAACGGACGCCGCGGGCAAAACTACCCTGACGTTGGATACGGCCGGGCTTAGTGGGCAGGCCAGTGTGGTGAAACTCCGCCGCTAGTCTCCGGTTGTGGGGCCCGCTCTGCGCGTTATCCCGGGTGTTGGGAGCGAAGAGCGGGCCTCACAACGCGCTAGATAGGGCTAACCACCTTGGCCCCGCAGGAATCACGGACCACAATCCTTGGCCGCAAACGGATCTGATACAACGGGCAAGCATCGCCTTCGGTCAATCGGCGCAGCAGGACATCGGCAGCCATGACACCCAGCCGATGCTTGGCAGGGGATACCGCAGTCAAGGGAATCTGCGCGAGGTCGGCCATCTCGTCGTCGTAGGAAACCAAAGCAAGGTCCTCCGGCACCCGGATGCCTCGCCTCGCAGCGGCCCCTTCCAACAACGCCGCTTCCCGGTCGCCGAAGACCAAAGCCGCTGTCGCGCCGCTGCCCGCCAGGAGTTGGAACATGTGCTCGGCCTGATCCGCCTCCCACTCCGGCTTGGTGGCGCTGAAGGCCATGCGGTGATGCCTCTCGGTGTCCAGTTCCAAAGAATTGTCCAGCCCCAAAGCCTCGACGGCGGCCGCATAGCCGGCGATCACCGCGGCCTGAGTGGGGTTGCTGCTGCGCGCGGCCTCGTTCGCCCGCGTGAGCAGCCCAATCTTTCGGTGGCCCAAGCGGTGAAGGTGCATCACGGCGTCGTACGCTCCGCCTTGGTGATCCGAGCAGACGTGTTCGGTCCTGTCTCCGGGCCCCAGATCATCCAGGCTACGTTCCAGCAGCACCACAGGAACAGGGAGGGCCATGAGCTCGGCCACCCGCTGCTGGGGATTGTCCAAACCGGTCAGCGTCGGCACCAGGATGAGTCCGTCCACACCTGCATCCAGGAGGAACTCGATGCTGGCGTTTTCCCGGGTGAAGTCATAGTGGTACGTGGAAAGCTGCAGGCTCGCACCGCGGGAGGACAGGTGTTCCTCGATGCCTTGCAGTACCTGAGGGTAGTAAAGCTGGGTATCCGGCAGCAGAACACCTATGACGTATCGGGAGCGCTTTTGCGAGCGCTGCGGCGCGGCGACGAAGCTCCCGGCACCCTGCCGCCGGACCACGAGACCCTTGTCCACCAGGTCCTCGAACGCCCGCCGCACCGTGGTGAGTGACAGTCCGGTGTCCAGGGACAGTTGCTGCTCGGTGGGCAGCTTGGTTCCCACAGCCCACGTCCCTGCCAAAATGCCCCTGCGCAGGTTGTCGCTGAGGTTCTGGAATTTTAGGTTCTGCTTGGCGGTGTCGCGGACGGTCGCCGAGGCAGGCTCAGCATGGACGGTCTGCGGGTTCTTCCTTGGCATGATCAAACTCCACCTGTGAACGGACGATTACTTCCATCCTGCCCCAAAGTTTAGAGAGTATTTAGATACTAATTTCCTGCGTACGCAAAGTACTGGGGGAATGCTCATTGATTCCTCGTGCGCAGGCTGCGTAGCAATGAGGGGTGTCCAATGAAAAACCAAACATCATCTTCATCCTGAGCGACGACCAAGGTGCCTGGGCGCTGGGATGCGCCGGAAACACTGAGATCCAGACTCCCAACCTCGACGCCCTCGCGTCACGTGGAACGCGTTTGGAGAACTTCTTCTGCGTGTCTCCCGTCTGCTCGCCGGCCCGCGCCAGTCTCATGACAGGGGATATCCCTTCGCGCCACGGCGTCCACGACTACCTGGCCGGCATTGAAACGGGACCGGAAGCCGTGGACTACCTGCAGGGCCAACCCCTGTTCACGGATGCCTTGGCCGATGCCGGCTACCGCTTGGGACTTTCCGGCAAATGGCACCTGGGCGCCAACGATGTTCCCCGGAAAGGCTTCAGCCACTGGTTTGCGCTGCAGGGTGGCGGCAGCCCCTATGACCGGTCCGTGATGTACAGGTTCGACGGCGGCACCAGCCACCGGGAACTGGTCACCGAATACTTGACGGACGCGATCACCCACGACGCCCTGGACTTCCTTAACGAAGCCTCGCAAGAACCCGAGCCCTTCTTCCTTGCCCTCAACTACACCGCACCCCACAAACCGTGGAAGGGCCAGCACCCGCCTGAATTCGAGGATCTCTACAGGGACTGCATCTTCAGCAGCTGTCCCCAGGAGCCACTCCACCCATGGACGCCCACCGTGGATGGTGTGCCGATCGGCGGCGAGGCTGACGTGCGCGCGGCCCTGTTGGGGTACTTCGCATCGGTGAGCGCCATGGATGCAGGGATTGGTGACGTCCTGCGGCGGCTGGAAGAACTGGGCATCGAAGACCACACACTGGTGATCTTCAGCAGCGACAACGGCTTCAACTGCGGCCACCACGGAATCTGGGGCAAAGGTAATGGGACTTTCCCGCAGAACGTCTACGACTCCTCCGTCAAAGTCCCCGCGATCTTCGCGCTCCCGGGACGCATCCAGCAGGGGACAGTCCTCACGGAATTGCTGTCCGCCTACGATGTGGCCGCCACGGTCCTGGAACTCGCGGGCCTGGACGGGCAACCCTTCGAACGCGGCCCCGGGCGCTCTTTCGCGGAGCTGCTAAGCGTGCTTCCGGGCAATGCGCGTCATGGTTCCGCTAATAACCCCGACGACGGCGGGCGTCCCGCCGCTGCCGGGGGACGCGCCGTCGTGGTCTTTGACGAATACGGCCCGGTCCGCATGATCCGCAGCGCAGAGTGGAAGTACGTGCACCGCTACCCGCACGGTCCCCACGAACTGTACGACCTTGCGGCGGACCCGGATGAACGCATCAACCTCGTCAATGTGCCCGGCCACGCAGTCCGTGTGTCCGGCATGAGGGCCCAGCTTCAGGAGTGGTTCCAACGCCATGCGGTCTCCGGGCTGGAGGGAAGCTGGCTCCCCGTGGCCGGGGCAGGCCAGACTGCGTCCGTGCTGGATGATCCGTTGGGGGCCTTCACTCCACCCAACTGGGACGGCACGGCCGCAGCCGGCCCCGCCGCAGCCGACCCCGCTTCCTAGGGGACTTCGCTCAGGACCCGTTCGGCGCGGGTGGCATCGCCGGACGGGTGGAGGGCCACAGGATTGCCGCGCTTGGCTGCCTCGTAGGACGCCAGGACTACTTCCACGATGTGGCGGGCGTGTTCCACGCTGACTTTCGGTGTTCCGCCGTCCAACACTTTGATGAAGTCCCGCAGTTGCAGGTAGAAGCCTTCTTGGATGTCCTCCGGCAGTGGCTCCCAGACCGTGCGGGTGGTGCCATTGCTGCGCACCAGCGTTCCGTTATGGGGGCTGCAGGAAATGGTGCCGTGTTCGCAGACGATCAGGACCTCGTCCATGCGCTGGGTGGCGTCGGATACCACCACGACGCTGACGTGGACGCCGTTGCGGAGCGTCAGCGATATGGTGCCGTCCGTTTCCACTGGAACGCCGAACCGTTTCAGGGTCGAGGCAGTGAGGGATTCCACCGGTGCGCCGCCAAACCAGAGGGAACGGTCCAGGCAATGGCCACCGATGTTCATCAGCGCCCCGCCGCCGGCCATGGCTTCGCTGAAGAACCACTCCGGACGGGTGCCGGGACGGTAATCGGTGGTCCTGTAGTCACGGATCATCAAGACCTGGCCAAGTTCACCGCCGGCCAGCACGTCCTCGGCCGCCAGCTTCTCCGGCAGGAAATGCTGGATCTGACCGATCACCAAGGCCACCCCGGCGTCGCGGCAGGCTTGGATCATGCGATCGCAGTCAGCCACGGTGGTGGCCATGGGCTTTTCAACCAGCACGTGCAATCCGTGTTCTGCTGCGGCGAGCACCATCTCCAAATGCAGCGCGTGCGGGGTATTGATGATCACTGCGTCCAGTCCGGCCTCGCGGAACATCGCCGCATAGTCGGTATAGACCTGGGCAGCCCAGTGCGAGGCAACACCCTCGGCCGCTTCCTGTCGCAGGTCGCAGACGGCGGCCAGTTGGACGTTGCTGATCCGTCCGGCGGATTCAGCATGGAAGTGTGCCACGGCACCGGCGCCAATGATTCCCAGTCGTATCAATTTCCCTCTTTAGCTCGGAGCCGAAGCGCGGACACAGCCTGCCCACGCAGATCACCTTGATTGTTGGGGAACGTTAAGGGAGGAATAAATGCCTAATCGGGGTGAACTGCGGGCTCGGCCTTCGGCACCCGGGCAGGGGATGGGAAACCGGTGGCGACTCATTCGGAAGTACTCATTGAATCCTGCTTTCACGGGCTGTGAGAGTCGTCTCACTGAACCGCATCCGGCCGGTTCCCCCTCACTTGAAAGGTGATTCCCATGGGCAAAACAGCCCGTCATCTTCGCCCGCTGGCCGCCCTGTTGGGTGCAGCACTTGCCCTGTCCACCACTGCCTGCGGTGGAGCCACAGACGCCTCCACCGCTGCTGAGGCCGTGGACATTTCCGGCTCCATTTCGGGGCAAACCATCAACTACTGGTCCATGTGGAAAGACGGTGAGCCTCAGCAGAAGGTCATTGCCGCAGCCATTGCCGATTTCGAAAAGGAAACCGGAGCCACCGTCAGCGTTCAATGGCAGGGCCGCAGCAACACGGAGAAACTCGTTCCCGCGCTGAACACCAACAACGTCCCGGACTTGGTGGACGGTACGTTCGCAAAGCTCGCCCCTGTGATCGGAGAAACCGGCCAGGCCAGCCCGCTGACCTCCGTGTACTCCTACGAGGTTGACGGCAAAGCGGTCAGCTCGGTGATCCCGGAGAAGTTCACCAGCAATGGTGTTTTCAAGGGCGAAGATGGGCAGCCGTGGATGGTTCCCTACAGCGTCAGCTCGGATGGCATCTGGTTTGATGCTGCAAAGCACCCTGAACTCAAAGCCAATCCGCCCGCCACCTGGGATGAATTCATTGAGGTCCTGGACAAGCTGAAGGCCGGAGGGTCGGCTCCCATCGCCGCGGACGGTGACATTGCCGGCTACAACTCCACCTGGTTTGTGACGGCGCTGCTTCGGCTCAAGGGGGCCGGCAGTTTCAAGGCCCTTGTTGAGGACAAGTCCGGTGAAGGATGGGACGATCCCGCGGTGCTCGAGGCAGCCCGGAAAGTGGAAACACTGGTCAAGGGTGGCTACCTCAACAGCGGCTACAACGCGAGCAAGTTCCCTGCCCAGCAGCAGCTCTGGGCGAACGGAGACGCTGCCCTCATCCTCAACGGATCATGGACGCCAACCGAAACCGGCTCATATGCGGCCCCCGGATTCGAGTACTCGTCCTTCCAATTCCCGGCAATGGGAGACAAGCCAGCCAGCGCCCGCGTGGACTTCATCGGCTTTGCAGTACCGGCAAAGTCCAAGAGCCAGGTCCCCGCACAGCGCCTCGCAGCATTCATGCTGAGTTCCAAGTATCAGAATGCCCTGGGAACTGAAGCCAAAGTGCTGCCGGTACGGCCAGACGCACCTGTTGCTCCCGCCGTCGAGTCCGTCAAAGCCGCCATTGACGCGGCCCCGGCAACGCACCTCCAAAACGACGGGGTGACCTTCCCCGGCTTCATGGAGAAGGTGTTCTTCCCCAAGGATGACGAGCTGTTCCTCGGGAAGACCTCTGCCGAGGAGTTCATCGGGAAGATGAAGGCTGCCCAAATCCAGTACTGGAAGGACAACAGCTGATGACCCTCCACCTGACGGAGCCACGGACGGACGGTGCGCCCGTCAACAGTCCGGAGTTCCGGAAGCCGGTGCTCCGTAAGTCGCGGCGCGGCAGCCGTCCTGGAGGGAGCTCCATCGACGTGCAGCGCAAGAAGCTGCTGATTCCGTTCGTTGGTCCGGCTTTCGTCCTCTACACGGTTCTCTTCATCGTGCCCGCACTGGGAGCCGTATGGATCAGCCTGCACAAATGGGCGGGCTCGGGCCCCATGAAGTTCGTTGGGCTGGACAACTACGGCAGGATCTTCCGGGACCAGCTGTTCCTTTCCTCATTTGGCAACACGCTGCTTCTGCTCTTCGTGGTGGGGACCGCGATCTTCGTCCTGGCGTTTGCCTTGACGCTGGTACTCAGGGATATGGCCGGGAAGAAGATTGCCCGCAACGTCATCTTCTTCCCGCACCTCATCAACGCGCTGGTGTTCGGTGTCCTCGCCGGGTTCATCTTCAACCCCGGAGGCATGGTCAACAGCCTCCTGGCACCCCTTGGAGTGACCGACCCGCCCAAGTGGCTGGCTCAGGACAACATCTTCCCGCTCATCATGGTCACCCTCGTGTGCACCACCACCGGTTACTTCACCACCATCCTGATGGCCGGCGTCGACCGTATTCCGCCCTACTACTACGAAGACTGCGCCTTGGCCGGGGCGTCCGCATTTCAACGGTTGCGATACGTGATCCTGCCGCTGACGTGGGACGTTTTTGGCACCTGTGCCGTGTTGTGGACCATTTCGTCGGTGAAGATCTTCGAGATCGTCTGGGTCTTCGGTGGCAGTTCAGGGGCCGGCGTGCCGCCGACGCAGAGCTGGACGGCAGCCGTGTACACCTACGTCAACGCCTTCTCCGGACAATCAACGCCGGCCTACGGGGCCGCCACAGCCTCTGCCGTGTTGTCACTGGCGCTGATCTCCGTCCTGGTTGTCCTGCTGCGCCGCGCCATGCGCCGCGACGCCGTCGAGTTCTAGCCGTCGAGTTCTAAAGGAAAAGTCATGAGCCAAGACAAACTGCTTGCACCTTTGACCCCTGTCCGCCGCCGGCCAGGACGCGGCGTCAGCCCTGCACTGCGCGGAGAGCGCAGCATTCTCCGGGGGATTGGGGTGACGCTGCTGTGGATGGTGGTGGCGATCAGCATCGCAGCCCTCGTGTGGATGGTGGCCCAGGCTTTCAGGGATACCCGGGCAATTCTCGATGACCCTTGGGGCGTCCCAACGTCGCTGGACTTTGGGAACTTTGTCCGTGCCTGGACTGTTGGGGACTTCGCCGTCGCAACATGGAACAGCCTGCTGACCACGGTGGTTTCCTCGGTCCTGACGGTAGCCATCGCCGCGCCATGCTCCTACTACTTGAGCCGCGTGGACAACAAGCTGACCCAAGGACTGAGCCTGTACTTCATCCTGGGCCTGGGAATTCCGGCGCAGGTCATCCTGATCCCGCTGTTCGTGATGCTCAACAAGGTGTACCTGACGGACAGCATCATCGGGCTGAACCTGGTGTACATCGGCGTCTCCATGCCCTTCACGGTCTTCCTGCTGACCGCGTTCTTCCGTTCCCTTCCCCTGGAAATGGAAGAAGCCGCGGCGCTGGATGGAACCACGGCGTTCGGGACGTTCTGGCGTATCACGTTGCCGCTGGCCAAGGGCGGAATCCTCACCGCTTTCATCCTCCAGGTCATCTCGCACTGGAACGAGACACTACTGGCCCTGACGCTCCTTCAATCCACCGAGAAATACACCTTGCCCGTGGCCCTGATTTCCTTCGTGCAGCAGCAGACCTACTCGGGAGCCGATTGGGGCGGCCTCTTCGCCGGGCTGGTGATCGTGGTCCTGCCGATGCTCATCATCTACGTATGGCTGGGCCGTCGGCTGACTGAGGGGCTGACGCTCGGGATGGGCAAATAGCCCCCGACGGCGCTGCTACCGCGGACTCTTGTCGATCACGCAGAAGCGGTTGCCTTGCATGTCTTGTCCTCGGCGGAGCACCAATGCCAGAGTGAAGCCATGGCCACAGAAGACGATGTCAGGCGCATCTGCTTGGGTATGCCCGGAGTGACTGAGCGGCCGAGCTGGGGGCAGCCCGCGTGGTTCGCGAAGTCCCTCATGGCACGTATGTGGGAAGAGGGCGTGGGCACCGTGAAAACGGATGAACGCGAAGCGCTCGCAGCCATGCAACCGGATACGTTCTTCTGGACTCCGCATCACGATCAGTCCCCGAAGTTGATGCTGATCCGGCTGGAGAGGGTGGAAGTGGAAGAGCTCGACGAGCTGTTGCAGGAGTCGTACAGAATCGCCGGCGGCCCCGGCAAACCCAAGTAGGTAGCAGATCAGGTCGTTCTCAGCGCTGGGAACGACCTGATCTGCTACTCAGTTGGGTGCGGACGCGGGTTAGACTCGGCCGCATGGGGGAACACAACGCATTTGGGAATCAGAACGCATCCGGGGAACACAGCACACCGCAGCCAGCACGGAAACCGGCAGCCGTCGTCGTGCCTTTGCTGGGCCTGATCGCGGTGATTGTGGGCGTGATCGTGGCATGGACCAACCAAAGCACGGACTTCGGTTGGTTCGCCTATGCACCGTTGAGCGACACGGTCTTCATGGGGAACGGTGCGGCCATGGTCAGCCAAGGAACACAGATTGGGCTCGCCGTGACGGTGGTTGGCCTGCTGGTCCTCGCGTTCTGGGCGGGACTCGCTGTGGGCCGCCGCCGCTGAGTTCGCCGGAAAACGACGAAATCGCCGGATAGCTCCAGCGAACTGGCAGCTATCCGGCGATCTCGGCGCACATTAGGTCAGTTTCACCTGGCGGTTCATGTCCTTGTACAGCAGGTAACGGAACTCGCCCGGACCACCGGCGTAGCAAGCCTGCGGGCAGAACGCGCGCAGCCACATGAAGTCGCCGGCTTCCACCTCAACCCAGTCGTTGTTGAGCAAGTACATGGCCTTGCCTTCCAGGACGTACAGGCCGTGCTCCATGACGTGGGTCTCCGGGAAGGGGATCACGCCGCCGGGCTGGAAGGTGACGATGTTGACCTGCATGTCGTGGGCGAGGTCGCTGGAGTCCGTGAAGCGCGTGGTCTTCCAGACGTCGTCGGTGTCCGGCATGGAGGTGGGCTCCACGTCCTTCTCGTTGGTGACGAAGGACTTTGCTTCGAACCCTTCGAGGCGCTCGTAGGCCTTGCGGATCCAGTGGAAGGAGACGATGTCGTCGGAGACGTTCTCCAAGCCCCATTCTGCTCCGGCGGCGAGGTAGGCGTAACCGCCCTCCTCGAGATGGTGCAGCTCGCCGTCGAGGGTCAGGTTGACCTGGCCCTTGGTGACGAAGATGACGCCTTCAACGCCGGACTCGAACTCAGCCTTGGGTGCCCCGCCGCCCGGTGCGATCTCCACGATCAGCTGGGAGAACGTGGTGGCGAAGCCGGAGATCGGCCGCGCGATGATCCACGAGCGCGTGTTGGAGAAGCCCGGCAGGTTGCTGGTGACGATGTCCGTCATAACGCCCTTGGGGATCACCGTGTAAGCCTCGGTGACGATGGCCCGCTCTGTGGTCAGCTGGGTCTGCGGCGGCAGGCCGCCCTGTGGGTAGTAGTACTTGCCCATGCGAAATGCTCCTATCAGTGGGAAGTCGGTTGCGCGAGCCGCGGGTGAGCCAGTGCGGTCAGCTGTGAAAGTTCGACGCCGGCAAGCGCCTTGACCTCGTCGGTCCCCACTGCGCCGCACTGGACGCCGCGGAGGACGAAGCCAGCGAGGGCACGGGCGGTGGCGGGCTCGTCCATGACGCCACCTTCGGTGCGCTCAACATAGTTGCGGAGGCGCAGGGCCGCGGCGGGCAGGCCCTCGCGGTAGAAAGCGTACGACGCCGAGAAGCGGCTGGGCAGTTGGGCGGCGTGAAGATCCCAGCCCTGGTAGTAGCCGTTTTCCAGGGAGCGACGAACCAGGCGGCCGTGCAGCTTCCATGCGTCTTCCACAGCATCGCCCACGGGGATGATGTTGGTGGAACCGTCGGAGAGGCGGATGCCCGTTCCGGCGACAGCGAGCTGCATGACTTCCTTGGCGAAGTCGGCCACCGGGTGCTCCATGGACTGGTATTCCGCGGCGATTCCGAGCGAGGCGCTGTAATCATAGGTCCCGTAGTGCAGGGCGCTGATGCGGCCTGGGACGACGTGGGGGAGTTGCGCCACTGGCGAGGTTCCGTCAGCACCGATGATGAGCTGCGGGGTTTCCACCTGCACCTCAAAACGAAGCCGGCCGGCGGGAAGACCGTGGACTTCCTCAAGCCGGGACACCGCGAAGTCCATGGCCTGTACCTGGGCCACCGTGGTGACCTTGGGCAGGGTGAGGATCAGTCCAGCGGGGAGCTCGCCGGCTTCAGCCAACGTGGAGACGAACAGATCCAACGTTTTCAGGCCGCGGGCCCGGG
Source organism: Paenarthrobacter sp. NPDC091711 (assembly GCF_044756605.1). Classification (NCBI taxonomy): domain Bacteria; kingdom Bacillati; phylum Actinomycetota; class Actinomycetes; order Micrococcales; family Micrococcaceae; genus Paenarthrobacter; species Paenarthrobacter sp. NPDC091711. The sequence goes on along the minus strand of NZ_JBIVTF010000020.1, from coordinate 22,774 downwards.
TAGGGGCTTCGAAGCACTTGAAGCGGATGCCGATGAACGGCGGAGCTGTTCCGGCCGCAACGGCGGTGGCAACAGCCTGGGCGGCAGCAACGGCGTCGGCGTCTTCTGCCTCATCGCCGCGGTCTCCGTAGCCGTCTTCGAAGTCCAAACGCAGGTCCTCGATCGGTTCTGCGGAGAGCTTCGCGGCCACACGCTCGGCAACGGCGGCAGCCAGGTGAGACTCCTGGCCCAGCAGTTGACCGAGCTTTTCCAGGCCACCGTGGGCCTCCGCCGTCGCGAGTGCCTGCGCGCCCCAATCTGCCACAAAGGTGGGTGTGAAGCGGTCGGCCGGGATGTAGACGGTGTGGATCGGCTGGCGTGAGCCGTCGTCTCCGGGGTAGTTGCGGTCCAGCAATTGGTCCGTCGCCGCAAGCTGGGACTCGATGTGAGCCAGATCCGATGAAGAGAATGAACCCATCTCAGCCCACCAGCTCATACGCGGGAGTGGTGAGGAAGTCCGTGTAATCGTCGGACAAACAGATGTCCTCGATCAGCTTGGATGCCGGCTCGTAGTACGCCTTGAAGTTTTCGTCGCCGAACTCGATGCGCAGGCGCTCGGTTTCTTCGCCGAGGATGCGGCTGACGAGTTCGCGGGTCACGGTGTTGCCCGTGTCCGCGAGGACGGACTTGTTGCGGATCTGCTGCCACACCTGCGAGCGGGAGATTTCCGCGGTTGCGGCGTCTTCCATGAGGTTGTGGATGGCAACTGCACCGCTGCCGGAGATCCAGACGCCGGTGTAGGCGACCGCGACGTACAGGTTCAGGCGCAGGCCGGCTTCGGTGACGTGGCCTTCGGCGGAGGCGACGTCGATGAGCTGCTCGGCGGTGACGTTCACCTCGGGGCGCTGCTTGTCCAGCTGGTTCTTCTTACCGCCGTTGGCAGGGTCGCCCAGCACGGAGTCGAACACTTCGCGGCAGGTGGAGACCAGGTCCGGGTGGGCAACCCAGGAGCCGTCGAAGCCATCGTTTGCTTCGCGGGTCTTGTCGGCGCGGACCTTGTCGAAGGCTGCGGCCGTGACGTCGGGCTGCTTACGGTTGGGGATGACGGCGGCCATGCCACCCATGGCGAAGGCGCCGCGCTTGTGGCAGGTCTTGACCAGGAGTTCGGTGTAGGCGCGCATGAACGGAGCCGTCATGGCCACGGTGGCGCGGTCCGGGAGGACGAACTCTTCGCCGGCATCACGGAAGTACTTGATGATGCTGAAGAGGTAGTCCCAACGTCCGGCGTTCAGGCCTGAGGCGTGATCGCGCAGTTCGTAGAGGATCTCGTCCATTTCGAACGCTGCCGGGATGGTCTCGATGAGAACCGTGGCGCGGACGCTGCCCTGCGGAATGCCCAGGAAGTCCTGCGCGAACACGAAGACGTCGTTCCAGAGGCGGGCCTCCAGGTGGCTCTCCATCTTGGGCAGGTAGTAGTACGGACCCTGGCCGTTGAGGAGGAGCTGCTTGGCGATGTGGAAGAAGTGCAGGCCGAAGTCCACCAGCGCACCCACGGCGGGTTCGCCGTCGATCAGCAGGTGCCGTTCCTCCATGTGCCAGCCACGGGGGCGGGCCACCACAACGGCCAGGGGAGCGTCGGTGCGGAGACGGTATTCCTTGCCTTCGGGCGAGGTGTAGCTTAGGGTTCCCTGGGCTGCGTCGCGAAGGTTCAGGATGGCGTCGATGACGTTGGGCCAGGTGGGCGTGCTGGCGTCCTCAAGGTCTGCAAGCCATACCTTGGCGCCGGAGTTGAGGGCATTGATGGCCATCTTGGCCGGGGTTGCCGGGCCGGTCATCTCAACGCGGCGGTCCTGCAAAGCTGCCGGTGCCTCAGCGACCTTCCAGTCGCCGTCGCGGATTTCCTGGGTCTCCGGGAGGAAGTCCAAGCGGCTGGTATCAGCAACCTTCTGGCGCTTGACGCCGCGCGCCTCCAGAAGCTCGTTGCGGGTGCCGGCGAAGCGCTTGTGCAGTTCCTCGATGAAGCCCAGTGCCTTGGGGGTGAGGATTTCCTCGGCTCGATCGATCGGCCGGGGATCAGTGACTGTGATAGCCATGTGAGCGGATTCCTTTGTTCTAGAGTGCGCTGGCGGCGTTGGCGTGCGCAGCGTTGGCTACGGCGGTCGCTACATCGGCGGCAACATGGGGATCGAAGACGCTGGGGATAATGTAACTCGCGTTGAGCTCATCGTCAGCTACCCGGTTGGCAATTGCCTCGGCTGCGGCCACCAGCATGTTCGGCGTGATGTCCGATGCTCCGGCGTCCAGCAGGCCCCGGAAGAAGCCGGGGAAGGCCAGCACGTTGTTGATCTGGTTCGGGAAGTCGCTGCGACCGGTAGCAACCACGGCTGCGTGCTTGGACGCGATGACTGGGTCGATCTCCGGGGTGGGGTTGGCCATGGCGAACACAATGGCGTCCTCTGCCATGGAAGCAACCTGCTCTTCGCCGATCACGTGCGGGGCGGAGACGCCGATGAAGACGTCGGCTCCCTTGAGGGCGTCGTGAAGGGTTCCGGAGAAGCCTTCCTCGTTGGTGTTCGCGGCGATCCAGCTGCGGTGCTCGTCGCCGTATTCTTCGCCGGAGTGGATGGCGCCGGAGCGGCCGGCGGCGATGATGTGCTGCGCACCCTGGGCCTTGAGGAGCTGGATGATGGCCGAGCCGGCAGCGCCGACGCCCGAGACAACAATCTTGACCTCGGAGAGCTTCTTGTCCACAACACGCAGGGCGTTCACCAAGGCAGCGAGCGTGACGATCGCGGTGCCGTGCTGGTCATCGTGGAAGACGGGGATGTCCAGTTCTTCGCGGAGGCGGTTTTCGATCTCGAAGCAGCGCGGTGCAGCGATGTCTTCCAGGTTGATGCCGCCGTAGACGGGGGCCATGGCCTTGGCGATCATGATGATCTCTTCGGTGTCCTGGGTGTCCAGGCAGACCGGCCAGGCGTCAACGTTGGCGAACTGCTTGAACAGCGCAGCCTTGCCTTCCATCACGGGAAGGGCAGCGGCGGGGCCGATGTTGCCCAGGCCCAAGACGGCCGAACCGTCGGTGAGGACGGCGATGGTGTTGCGCTTGACCGTCAGGTTGCGTGCTGCCGCCGGGTCCTCGGCGATGGCCATGCAGACGCGGGCGACGCCGGGAGTGTAGGCACGCGAGAGATCGTCGCGGTTGCGCAGGGCTACTTTGGGGACAACTTCGAGCTTGCCACCGAGGTGCATGAGGAAGGTGCGGTCCGAGACGTGCTGGACGGTGACGCCGTCGAGGGCGTTCAGGGCGTCCTTCACGCGGCCTGCGTGGTCGTCGTCCGTGGTGTTGCAGGTGACGTCAACAACGATCGTCTCGTGGTGGGATTCCGTGACGTCCAGTGCGGTGATCGCTGCACCGGCTGCGCCGACGGCTGCTGCCAGTTCACTGGTAGCTGTGAAGCTCGACGGTGCGGCGACGCGCAGGGTGATCGAGTTTCCGGGGCTCGGATTCGCCATTGAAATTCCTCCTGTAAGGCCCGTTCCCGGGCCGCCGTTCCAAACTGAATGTTTTCGTATTATGGATATTATTATCTACAAAGTGGAAACACAACCCCTTGCTTGGTCATGTTTGGCGTCATCGCGTAGGTGCGGGTTGTGCTGTATGTTGGGTGTTCTAAGCAATTCTTTTCACGATGCGGATAAGAGTTGTCGGAATCTGAGTCATTGGAGACAAGGGAATGGCTGAAAAAGCCTCCGGAGGCGTGCAGTCCGTTGAGCGCGTCTTTGAACTGCTGGAACTGATCACGGACGCGGGCGGCGACGTCACGCTGAGCGAGCTCTCGTCGTCCACTGACCTGCCCTTGCCCACTATTCACCGCCTTTTGAGGACTTTGGTGTCCCTGGGCTACATCCGTCAGCTGCCCAACCGCCGCTACGCCCTGGGGCCGCGCCTCATCCGCCTCGGAGAAGGTGCCAGCAAGCAACTCGGCGCTGTGGCCCGCCCGCAGCTGAAGACCCTGGTGGAACGCCTCGGCGAAACCTCCAACATGGCCGTGCTGGACTCGGACATGGTCATCTACGTTGCCCAGGTCCCCTCCATGCACTCCATGCGCATGTTTACTGAGGTGGGCCGCCGCGCCCACACGCACGATACCGGCGTGGGCAAAGCCATCCTGGCCCAGTTGGACGACGAGGTTGTCCGGGGCATCGTGGCCCGCACCGGCATGCCCACCCCCACGGCCAAGAGCATCGGCGACATCGACTCCCTGCTCGCAGACCTCAAGCTCATCCGCGAACGCGGCTACTCCATTGACGAGGAAGAGCAGGAGCTCGGCGTCCGCTGCTTCGCCATGGCCGTCCCCAACGCGCCCACGCCCACGGCAATCTCCGTGTCCGGGCCGATCACCCGCGTTGACCAGAGCTTCGCTGACCGCGCCGTGCCCATGCTGCGTGATGCAGCCATGGCCATCTCCGCGGAGCTCAACCAGAACTAACTTCCCACCCGCGCTTCCAGTGCGCGAGGTGACAAAAGATGGCAATGTTCCCCAGGAACATTGCCATCTTTTGTCATCTGGGCGAGGGCTCTGAGCGGATTGCTGGCGCCGCAAAGGCGAGTGCCGTCGTCGTACATTCCACCCAGGCGACAAAAGGCGGCAGTGTCCCCCAAGGAAACACTGCCGCCTGTCATCTGCGCGGGTAAATGAGTTAGTGCTCGGACGCGCTGGATGTCTTGAGCGGGACTTCCTTGCCATCGGCGTCGATCAGCTTGCCGTTTTCGAAGCGGTCGCCTTCGCTGAGGCACTTGATGTCCTCTTCGCTGACGATCCGGTCGGTACCGGCGACGAATACGGACTGGTTGTCCGAGTTTCCGGCCTTGAAGTGGTTGAAGAGGATGTTCAGCAGGATGGCCATGACGGCAGCCGAGCTGATGCCGGAGTGGAAGATGGTAGCGAACCAGGAGGGGAACTGGTCGTAGAACTTCGGGGCGGCGATGGGGATCATGCCGAAGCCGATCGAAGCCGCCACGATGATCAGGTTCATGTTGTTCTTGTACTCAACCTTGGCCAGGGTACGGATACCGCTGGCTGCCACCGTACCGAAGAGCACCACGCCGGCGCCGCCCAGGACGGGCGTTGGAACCGCTGCCACAACGCGGCCCAGGATCGGCAGGAGGCCGAGGATTACCAGGATCAGGCCGCCGGCGCTGACCACGAAGCGGCTCTTGATGCCCGTGATGGCCACGAGGCCCACGTTCTGGGCGAAGGCGCTCTGCGTGAAGGAGTTGAACAGCGGGGAGATGGCGCTGGAGAGCATATCTGCACGGAGGCCATCGCCGATGCGGCGGGAGTCAACCTTGGTGTCCACGATCTCGCCCACGGCAATGATGTCGGCCGAGGTCTCCGTGAGGGTCACCAGGATCACGATGAGCATGGAGATGATGGCTGCGATTTCAAACGTGGGAGCACCGAAAGCGAACGGCGTGGGGAAGGCAACGATGTCGCCCTGGCCAACCTTGGAGAAGTCAGCCATGCCCGCGACCAACGCGATGATGGTGCCGATGACCATGGCCAGCAGGATGGAGAGCCGGGAAATGGCGGCGTTGCCAACCTTGCTCAGGAGGAGGACAACACCCATGGTTGCCGCGGCGAGTCCGATGTTGGCCATGCTGCCGTAGTTGTCGGCCTTGGCGTTGCCACCCATGGCCCAGTTAGCTGCCACCGGCATCAGCGTTAGGCCGATGGTGGTGATCACGGTGCCGGTAACAACGGGCGGGAAGAACTTGATGATCTTGGAGAACAGGGGAGTGATCGCCAGGCCAATCAGCGAGGCCACGATCACCGAGCCGAACACCGCCTGGATGCCTCCGCCACCTTGGACGATCGCCACCATGGTGGAAACGCCGGCGAAGGAAACACCCTGCACCAGCGGCAACTGCGAACCGAAGAACGGGATGCCAACGGTCTGCAGGATGGTGGCCAGGCCGCCAACGAACAAACAAGCGGCGATGAGGAGCCCGATGTCCTGCGAGGACATGCCGGCCGCTGCGCCAATGATCAGCGGCGGGGCAATGATTCCGCCGTACATGGTGAGGACGTGCTGGAAGCCGTAGGCGAACGTGCTTCCGATGGAAAGTCGTTTGTCCTCGGGCCGTTCCGACTGATGCTTCTGGGGCGCGGTGGTATTCGCAGGACGGGATTTCTTCTTGATGTTCATGGCAGACTTTCTGGGTTCATGGCAGACGTCTTCGTCTGGCTAACTGTGTCTGGCTAACAAAATCTTTGGTTTTTGGGGTTGGTTTTGTGTGCAGGTCCCGCTTTTACGGGGCGCCGTTGGCGGGACCTGCACACAAACCCTTGAGGTGACGCGGGTTTAGTGCGGTTAGTGCGGTTTAGCAGAAGCCGGCGATGCCGCTCCAGGCAACCGGTGCAGCCTCGATGTTCTCGCGCTGGACTGTTGCTTCAATGAGGCCGTACGGGCGGTCCGCGGCGAAGAAGACCTCGTTGGGGTTGTCCAGGCCAAACGGGCTCAGGTCAACCAGGAAGTGGTGCTTGTTGGGCATGGAGAACTTGATCTCATCCACTTCGCTGTGTGCTTCCAGGACCTTCTTGCCCATGTCGAACAGCGTCTGCTGCAGGGCGTGGGAGTAGTTTTCCGTGAAGCCTTCAAGCAGGAGGGCTTTGATGTCCTCGTAGCTCTTGTTGAAGTCCGTGCCGGCGAAGTCCAGGTTGGTGTTGTAGCGCCAGCGGGCGGAGACGTCGGTGGCCAGGATGCGGTCGGTGGTTTCCGGCAGGGTGGTGTACTTATCGCGCGGGTAGCCAACAAATCCGGACTGCGTGGTCTTCAGGACGGTCAGGTCCTTGAGGCCGCTGATCAGGTGCGTGGTTGCGCCATCACGGACGACGACGGCGGTACGCACCTCTTGTCCGTTGCGGACGAAGCTGTGGTCGTGTCCCTCGCCGTGGGCCTGGATGCGGTCCCAGCTGTAGGCCTCGGCTTCCCAGCGGCCGCCGGTGACCCAGTCGAATCCGCCGGTGAAGTGATCCGCAAGGCGGAGGAGGAAGGACTCGGGCGAGCCGATGCCTTCACGAGCGAACGCGTAGACGGTGTTCTTCTGGGTGTCGGTGGCAACGACGTGGCCGTTGTCGCCTTCGAGGTGTGCGGCCTGGAAGTCGCCGCGCAGCTGCGAGGTGACGTTCAGGTCTTCAATGTGGTGGCGGTCCGTATCCCGAGTGACCTTGACGACGCGGACTTCTGCTTTGCCGTACTGGTTTTCGCCGAGGACGATGTTGTTGCTCATGGTCATATCCCAACTTCTGTGAGGTGGAACCTACGTTCCATCAATGAAATTAAGCGCGTGTTTCCACTGCGTTTCTGGTGGAGCTGACCCAACAAAAAAGAGCCAGCATCCATGGATGCCAGCTCATTACGACCCTGCCTGCTGCTCTCAGGTTACGTGACCTACGCCACGAACTCATTCGAGAGTAGCGCACTATTTCGTCCTGTGTATACGGGTTCCCAAGGATCGTTATGAACCATCCAAATGTGACCGGGGCAACTCGCTTTGCTCTCATGGGGGTCTTGACGCCTGCTTTCGGCGCTGCCTACACTTTCCACATAACAATAAAAGTTTTCCGAAGTGCGGAAACTGTTTGTATGAGAAAGAGGAGGAACAGATGGACTCGAAGGATACGAACAACGTCGTGGAATTCCCGGCGCCCGGTCAGGAGCTGTACCTGCCCTTCGGTGCAACAGATCCCGACTTCTACATTCCGGCCGACTGTGACCGCAAAGCCGGCGGGTTCTCCCGTTGGCTGCGCGCGCTCCCGGTGTTCGGCCGGCAGCGCCCCTAAGACCCTGCATCAAAGGGGCGCGGACTCTGCGCAACAGAGCCAATGAGGCGGGCGATACCTGGGGAGGTGTCGCCCGCCTTTCCGCTGCCACGCGGCGTTTCGGTTTGCCCATTCCCGTGCGCCCGGCTCGTGGTTTGCCCATTCCCGGGGTTCCCTGCACAAAGTGCCGTGCGCACGGCACTATTGGCAGCGAACCCCCGTATCTGGTCCTAGCTTGCTTCCCGCAGCACCCTCAGCACGCTCGTTTTGAACTCTTGTTCCCTGAACAACTGCGGCCACCTGATCCGGATGAACCTCCAGCCGAGCTCGCTCAAAGCCTTTTCGCGCAGCCGTTCCTGGTAAATCACCTCGTCAGTTGGGGCGTAGTCGAAGTACTTCACTCTTCCGTCGAACTCCAGGGCCACCTTTTTCTTCCTCCAGGCAAAGTCCAGTCGATGTCGACCTTCCGCTGACGTGACGTCAACCTGCAGTTCGGGTAGGTCTATCCGCAGCCGCTGGAGCAACTCGCGGGTGAGGGTTTCCCCGGGCGACTCTGATCTGGCATCCGCATTTTCCAAGGCCCGGCGGAGGGTCAGGACGCCGTTGGATCCGGCCAGCGAGGCACACATCTGCTGCAGCTTCGCCACGTCGGCACCCTTTCTGAGTGCGTGGTCCATGAGCACCAGCGCTTGTTTGTAGCTCAGTATCCGGCAGCAGTCCACCACGGTCTGCTCCAACGTGGTGTAGGGCATGCCCTGAATGAAAGCAAGGCTGCCCTTCAGTGCCAGCGGGCGGGTGTGTGGAACGACGTCCCCGCCGTGAGACGTGGATGATGTTGTTGTCTCCGTTGTGATGTGGACTTTGTCATCCACATTCCACAGGAATAAGCCGTGGAGTCGCGCTGCCGAGGTGTGACTGTAAACGGAGCCGCCGGCCGACGTCGTAAGCGTTCCATGTGCGTGCGCGGCAACGAGCTGCAGACTGCGGACCCGCGGCTTTTGGGCTGTCCATGTGCTGCCCCGGATATAGCAGCCGCGGCGTAGCCGCACCAGGTCTCCGGAGCGGACCAGCAAGGAAATTCGGCGGTCGTTGATCCCCAGTTCGTGCAGCTCGTTGGTCCGCCACAGGTTCATTTCCGAGGGGAGCTGGTCCTTGATGCTCTTTGTCATGAGTCAAGACTTGAATGAACCAGACGGCCGGCACAGGGGCGAGTTGGCCTATGTGGAGAAACCGGCTTCGAGGGTTCCCTGCGGGAGATGCCGGGCGAACGGCATCCTGCGCAGGGAATCATCGAAGTGCCGTGATGTGATCCACGTAACAATCGGCAGGGTGCTTAGGGCTTCACGTAAGCTGGGTTGACGGTCGCCCTCATGGGTTTGATGGCCGTGGCGGCCCTGACTGACGGGTTGCGCTTGCTCGCTCGATGGCGCCGGGCAATATGTCCGCACGCGTCGCACCGCAGCATGTCGAGTAAAAACTGATGCTCGTCATCGAGCTGTGCCGGGACCTTTGCCCCGGCTGATATCCCTGCCTTCGCAGGTGTGAAAGAGCCGGGAGTGGGAGTCCGGCGCCGCAGCAGCGTAAATCTGGCTGCTATCCCAAAAGGAACACACGTCATGAAACTCAAGGTCTCAATGCTTGGGGCGGTGATCGCGTTGACCCTCGCAGGGTGCACGACGCCGACGCCGACACCGTCGACAACCGCCACGGCGCCATCGCCGAGCGCGACAACCGCCAATCCGTCTCCAACGCGCACTGCCACGGCTACACCTACAGTGACGCCGACGCCGACGCGCACCGCCACAGCTACTCCAACGGTCACGCCGACAGTCACGCCGACGGTGACGCCGACGCCGACGCGTACTGCGACGGCTACACCTACTGTGACGCCTACGGTCACGCCGACGCCGACGCGCACTGCGACGGCTACACCTACTGTGACGCCTACGGTCACGCCGACGCCGACGCGCACTGCCACAGCTACTCCAACGGCAACCCCAACTCCGACCCCAACGGTTACCCCAACCCCCTCACCCACCTCGCCTCCGCCCGCTGGCAGTCTCGCCAACTTGGCCCGGGTTCCTTGGGATGGTGGGCCCGCGTATTGGTCGAAGTTCCCGGGTGCGGCGAAGCTGAACAACCCCAACCTCTTCCCTGTGAGTGTTTTCTTCGGGAAGCCGGAGCATGCTGCACAGTTGAAGGACATCGGCGTGAATGTCTATCAGGAGGCTGAGCACGATGGCTCCACGCTGACGTCCATCACCAACACCGGCATGCTCGTCATTGCGGGCCAGGAGTGGACCCGTGCCGAAGTGGGCACCAACACCGGGGTTGTCGGCTGGGCAACCTATGACGAATGCGACATGGGCCTTAGCTGCTCCGGGAGCAATACCCAGGAGCACCTGCAGCAGATGAAGAACCTTGTGGCGAAGATACGCGCCTACGGTGACGGCCGGCCTATCAACGCCAACTACGGCAAGGGCATCCTCGGGACGTGGTGGGCCAGCGGAACCATGGACGACTTCCTGGCCGCGGTGGACTTCTCCTCTGCTGACAACTACGCCTACACCAGCCCGCCCGTGGGGGATGCGATCAAGGCTTCCCCGGCCTGGCCGGCGGGAGCGAACCCGGCCGCGAGTGCAGCGTACGGTTGGCAGATTGACCGGATGCGTTCTTTCCAGGCAACTCCTGGCGTGAAGCCGAACTGGGTGTTCGTCGAGTCGGCGCGACCATATTTGACTGAGTCGAACGCCAGGACCATAACCCCTGAGCAGATGGAAGGTGCAATGTGGTCGGGCATCATTCATGAGGCCCGCGGAATCAGCATCTTCCAGCACAACAATGATCCGGCGTACGGTAACTACTCGCTGGTGAACATCCCGGCTGATCGCAAGGCGAAGATCAAGGCCGCTCTGACCGGCATCCAGTCGCTGGCACCTGTCCTCAACACCCAAAGTTATGTGTGGAACGCGGGGGCCGCAGGTGTGGACACCATGCTCAAGGCCAAGGACGGCAGCGCTTACCTCTTCGCGGGAATCGGGCTGAACGGCGCCACCGGTTCAAAGACGTTCACGCTTCCAGCAGGGATCACTGGGACCCAGGTGGAGGTGGTGGGCGAGGGGCGCACCCTCCAGATATCCGGCGGGAAGTTCACGGATTCGTTCGCGAATGAGTACACGCACCACGTTTACAAGATCACGATCTAACGAGGCCGGCCCACTTCGGGGGTTCCCTGCGAACAGTGCCGTGCGCACGGCATCCTGCGCAGGGAACCCCCGAACCGGGCCCAGCCAAAAACCCCAGACCTACCCGGCCACCAACTTCCGCGCTGCCGCAGAGTGCTCGGCGATGAGCCCGGCAACGTCCAGCCCCGGAATCGCACCGTCAACAACCCGCCAGACACCGCCCACCATGACCCGGTCCGCACGGTCCGCACCGCAGAGCAAGAGTGCGGCTACGGAGTCGTGGCTGCCGGAGAACCGCAGCTCGTCGGGCTTGAACAGTGCCAGGTCCGCCTGGAGTCCCGGGGCCAGCTGACCAATATCGGCGCGCCCCAGAACGGCGGCGGATCCACGGGTGGCCCATCCCAGCGCCCGCTCCACGGGAACTGAAGCTCCGTAACGGAGTCGCTGCAGATACAGGGCCTGCCGTGCTTCGAGGATCATGTTGGAGGCATCGTTCGACGCCGATCCATCCACTCCCAGCCCCACGGGAACGCCCGCTGCCTCAAGTTCCAGGACGCGTGCAGTGCCGGATGCGAGGCGCATGTTGGAAGTGGGGCAATGTGCGACGGCGGTGCCGGCGGCTCCCAGCCTGGCGATCTCCTCGTCGTTGAAGTGGATGCCGTGTCCGAGCCACGTCCGGTTGCCCAGCCAGCCCACGGAATCCAAATAGTCCACGGTCCGCAGCCCAAACATGGATTTGCAGAAGTCTTCCTCGTCGATCGTTTCGGCAAGGTGAGTGTGGAGCCGGACGTCGAACCGTTCGGCCATTGCAGCGCTTTCGGCCATGATTTCCTTGGTCACCGAGAACGGTGAACATGGGGCAAGCGCGATCTGCACAACAGCGCCATCACCGGTCTCGTGATACTGGCGAATGAGCCGTTCGCTGTCCGCAAGAATCGCCTCGGGGGACTGGACTGTGGTTCTGGGCGGCAGCCCGCCGTCGTCCTCTCCGAGCGTCATGGACCCGCGGGTCAATGTGGCCCGCATCCCCATGGCGCGCACGGCCGCCACCTCAATGTCGATTGCCTCTTCCATGCCGTCCGGGAAGAGGTAGTGGTGGTCGGCGGCGGTGGTGCATCCTGACAGCAGTAGTTCGGCCAGTGCCACCTGCACCGCAAGCTCGAGGCTCCGTGGGGTGAGTCGCGCCCACACCGGGTACAGGTTCTGCAGCCAGGGGAACAGCGGCGCGTTGGCCACGGGCCCCCACGCGCGGGTGAGGGTTTGGTAGAAGTGGTGGTGCGTGTTGATGAGCCCGGGGAGAACCACGTGCCCGGACGCGTCAAAAACGGTTGCGGGGGAGGAAGGCTGCCCGCCCGAAGGCACCAGCTCCAGAATTTTCCCGTCGGCAACAACCAGGCCGCCGCCAGCGTCGAGGTCGTTTGCGGTGAAGATACCCAGCGGGTTCTTGATCCAAAGTGGGGTCATGACAGGTTCCTTGTCTGGTCGGCGTGTACGCGTTCCAGCTCAGTTAGGCCCTGTCTGCTGATCCAGGTTGCCGGACCGTCAGAACGCGGCCCAGTCCGAAAAGCGTAGAATGCTCGACGGCGGCCGTCAACGCCCGCGGGCGGGTTCCGGTCACATTCGGGCACCAGAATCTCAGTGCAAGTAATTTCGCATGACGAAATTAAGTTTTCAAAAAACTATGGCGCGGCTCACAAACCTGGTGTTACGCTCTAACTGCCAAAGGCGGGCACCCGGACCTCGGGAAGCTATCTACCAGGCGCAACTTAACCTTCATCGCACATGCTGAAGCCTGGTAACCAAGCTAACTGGAGCTCATCTCTGTAGCGCCCCCAAACAGGTCACCTGGCTTCCTCAGCACTAAGGAAGTCGCAACATGAGTACAACCGTCACGGCCGAGCAATTCCTGGCCACATCCATTGAGCTGGCAACAGCCAATGTCCTTAACAGTGGGGGCCCCTTCGGCGCCGTCATTGTCACCGCGGACGGACGAGCCTTCGAAGGCGTCAACCGCGTCACCGCAACGAACGATCCCACCGCACACGCAGAAGTCACGGCCATCCGTAACGCCTGCCGCGAACTGGGAACCTTCGATCTCAGCGGAGCAACCCTCTACACCAGCTGCGAGCCATGCCCCATGTGCCTGGCTTCCGCTCTCTGGGCACGCGTGGACCGCGTGTTCTTTGCCGCAGACCGTCACGACGCCGCATCCGTCGGCTTCGACGACGCCGTCTTCTACGAATACTTCGAGAACGACAACCGGGACGCGCTGATGCCGGTAGCCAAGCTGGAACTGGGCGACCCCCAGGCTCCGGAGGCCCTCCAGCCGTTCAACACCTGGAACACGCTTGATTCCAGGATTGACTACTAGGGCCCGGTGGCTGACATGACAATCCTGGACAATTCGGCTGAGAAGCAGGCTGCACTCTTTCCCCAGGGAGAGGGCGCAGAGCCCACAGCTGCAAAGCACACGGCAACCGGCAACAGCAAGCCGCCGGTGTCGAACTCCTTTCTGGACAAGTTCTTCCAGATCTCCAAACGTGGCTCAACGTTGGCCCGTGAATTCCGCGGCGGCTTGGTCACCTTCTTCACCATGGCGTACATCGTCATCCTCAACCCGCTCATCCTGGGTGGTTTCTCGGCAGATAACGCCCCTGTTGACGTGGCTGGGGGTTGGCTCTCGGCTGCGCAGGTTGGCGCCGTTACCGGTCTGACCGCCGGCGTCATGACCATCATTTTCGGTCTCGTCGCCAACCTCCCGTTCGGCCTGGCCGCCGGCTTGGGCATCAACTCCTTCCTCGCCGTCGCGGTCATTCAGGAAGTCACATGGCCCGAAGCCATGGGCCTTGTGGTCATCAACGGCATCCTGATTGTCCTCTTCGGTGCCACCGGCGCCCGGACGGCGATCTTCAAAGCAGTTCCCAAGGAGCTCAAGGCCGCCATCACCGTTGGCATCGGCCTGTTCATCGCCTTCATCGGCTTCGTGGATTCCGGATTCGTTCGCGCAACAACGGGCGGCCCTCCGGTCCAGCTGGGGGACAACGGCTCCATCACGTCCATCCCCACCCTTGTCTTCATCATCGGGCTGCTGACCATGGGCATCCTCGTGGCACGCAAGATCCAGGGCGGCTTGCTGATCGGCATCGTCGCCACCACTGTCCTCGCCGCTGTTGCCGAGGCCGTGTTCCACATCGGTCCCGGTACCGCCGACAACCCTGGCGGCTGGCACCTCAACGTACCCATCCTGTCCAGCCAGCTCGTTTCGGTTCCGGACCTGAGCCTGGTGGGCCAGTTCGATCTCTTCGGCTCATTCGCCAGGATCGGCGGATTGGCTGCCACCATGTTGGTCTTCACCTTGGTGTTCACCAACTTCTTCGACGCCATGGGCACCATGACCGGCCTGGCCAAGAGCGCAGGCGTGGCACACAAGGACGGTACGTTCCCCAAGCTGAAGTCGGCCTTCATTGTTGAAGGCATGGGCGCAGTGGTGGGCGGCGCAACGTCCGGTTCGTCCAACACCGTGTACATCGACTCGGCGGCGGGCATCGGCGAAGGCGCACGCACCGGCCTGGCCTCGGTGGTCACCGGCCTGCTGTTCCTGGGCTCCATGTTCTTCACTCCGCTCACCTCGGTGGTGCCGTTGGAAGTAGCAGCAGCAGCCCTGGTGGTAGTGGGTGCCATGATGATGGCGCAGATCCGCGAGATCAAGTTCACCAAGTTCTCGATTGCCCTCCCGGCCTTCCTGACCATCGTGACCATGCCGCTGACCTACTCCATCGCCAACGGCATCGGCGTCGGGTTCATCTCCTTCGCCGTGATCAGCGCGGCGTCGGGCAAAGCCAAGAAAGTCCACCCGCTCATGTGGGTGGTCACGGCAGGCTTCATCATCTACTTTGCCCGCGGCCCGATCAACACCCTGATGGGCGTCTAGCCCGGAGCCGCACCCCGCGCCGGCGGGCACCCTTCCGGCACTTCGATCGGCGGTCCGCCGGTACCCACCGCACGAATAGGCGTCCGCCGTCGCTGTCCTTCCCGAACTTTACGGACTGGAAAAGGCACGACGGCGGGCGGCGGCAGGGCCGGACGCTCCGTCAGGGAACGGGGGCAGGGAGATGAAGCCCTTGCCCCCGTTCCTATGAACTCTTACTGACTGAACTTTTACTGATTAACCGCGACTACCCCTCAACATCCTCTGGAAATGAGAATATGGGGCAAGATCGCGCACTGCTCCGGCCGGGCCACCTGGCCGGGACACCTGGAATAAGGATGTGTTGCCATGCTGGATCTGATGCCTTCACTGGGCAGCTGGCGGCCTGCGGTCTCCGGCCAATTGTGTGCTGTGGCCACGATCGTAGGGACCGGCGGCTCCGTGCCGCGGCCCCTGGGGACCTCCATGATGGTCTCCGAAGATGGCGAAATCCTGGGCAGCTTGTCCGGAGGCTGCGTGGAAGGCGCCGTGGTGGAGGCGGCTCTGGAAGCAATGCGCGACGGCGGCTCTCGCCTTGAGTCGTTCGGCTACAGCTCCGAGGACGCGTTCGCCGTCGGGCTCACCTGTGGAGGGGAACTGGAAGTCCACATCCAACCCCTCAGCGCTGGTTCTGCCGAACTTTCCGTGCTTGCTGAAACTCAGCACCCTGCGGCCCTGATCCGCCGGCTCGATTCCCAGGGCGGAGTCATGGTGGTCCATGATCCTGTCCGGTTCCGGGCCATGGAATCCGAGGAACTCGCCATATTGCTAGGCGACCACCCCTCCACACTTTTCGCTGCCGCTGCCCAGTTGGAGCCGCTGCTCCAAGGCGGTCGCGCCGGCCTGGTTCGCCTGGCGCCGCCGGAGGGATGCATCGACGGATGGATGACCACCGAAAGGCTGGCCATGCCTCCACGGGAAGAAGCCCAGCCGGAGCCCATCACGCTGTTTGTCGAAAGCCGTTTGCCGGCAGCCCGGATGCTGATCTTCGGTGCCAACGACTTTAGTGCAGCCCTTCTGCCTGCCGGGCAGCTTCTCGGTTACAACGTGACCCTCTGCGACGCCCGGCCTGCCTTCTCGACGCAGAGCCGCTTTGCAGGAGCAGACCAAGTGGTAACGGACTGGCCGGACCGTTACCTCGAAGCGGAGGCAGCGGCAGGACGCATCGACGCCCGCACGGTGGTGTGCATCCTGACCCACGACCCCAAATTCGACGTCCCTCTGCTCGAAAGCGCCCTCCGCTTGAGGCTGGCTTACGTGGGGGCCATGGGCTCGCGGCGCAGCCACCGCCAACGGATCGATGCGTTGCTGGATGCAGGCACACCGTTGGAGTCCCTGGAACGGCTGCACTCGCCCATCGGCCTGAACCTTGGCGCGGTGACTCCCGCCGAAGTCGCCGTGTCCATCACGGCAGAAATCATCGCCCACCGCGGTGCCGCCGGACAAGCCAGCACACCCGGGTTCCCTTCCCTCAGGGACAGCACCGGCCCGATTCACCCAGCCCCGGTTAATCCATCCCCGATCCCGGCGGCTACCCAACACCTCACTCAGGAGGACCCATGGACATGAACACCATCGAGGCCGTGGTCCCCACCACGGACCCGGCACAGTGGCGCGACGGAGATGCCTGGCTCGCCGGAGGCACTGTCCTTTTCTCCTACGGCAGCACCGTCCTGAAACGGCTCCTTGACCTTGGACAAGCGGACTGGCCTGCCATCAGTGTCACGGATGCGGGCATCGAACTGGCCGCAACCTGCACCGTCGCTGAGCTCTACGCCCTGCCGGTATCCACGGAAACAGCCAACCGCGAATGGCCTGGACTGGCTCTGATCCGCCCGTGCTGCGACTCGTTCGTGGCCTCGTTCAAGATCTGGAACATGTCCACGGTAGGTGGCAACATTTGCACCGGCCTCCCGGCAGGACCCATGACCTCACTGTGCGCAGGACTCGACGGCGTGGCCACCATCTTCAGCCCGGACGGCACCAGCCGGACAGTCCCGGTGGCGGACGTCGTCACGGGGGATATGCAGACTGTCCTGGCACCAGGGGAGTTGCTCCGCAGCATCCAGCTGCCGGCCACCGCGCTCTCCGCAAGAGTGGCTTTCCGGCGTTTGTCGCTCAGCAACCTCGGCCGTTCCGGTGTGCTCCTGATCGGGCGGCTCGACCCCGACGGCAGCATGGTCATCACTGTCACCGCCTCCACTAAACGGCCCGTGCAACTGAGGTTCCCCGCCGGGCAGGTTCCCGACGCCGGGACGCTGGCGGACGCCGTCGGCGATTCCATTCCTTGGCCGCTGTACCACGACGACATCCATGGGCTCCCTGCTTGGCGGCGGGACATGACGTTCAAGCTTGCCGAGGAGATCAGGGCGGAACTGCTGGGCGAGTCCATGAGCGTGTCCGGTGATTTTTGGCCGCCGCATGCCACCTCGCCCCAGCCGTCCACCCAGCCAGCCACGCAAGCGAAAACACCAAGCGCCCAGAAGGAGGCCCGCAATGGCAATTGAGATCAATGGTTCTGCCTCGCAGGCCACACCCCGCCCCGGACAATGCCTCCGCACCTTCCTCCGCGAGGAGGGCAACTTCGGCGTCAAGAAGGGCTGCGACGGCGGCGACTGCGGTGCCTGCACCGTGCACGTTGACGGCACCCCCGTTCACAGCTGCATCTACCCGGCAGTCCGCGCCGAGGGCAAAGCCGTCACCACCATCGAAGGCCTTGCTTCCGCGGATGGTCTTCACCCTGTGCAGGAACAGTTCCTGGAGGCCCAGGGGTTCCAGTGCGGATTCTGCACGGCCGGCATGATGATGACCGCTGCAACGTTCGACGACGAGCAACGCGCCAACCTGCCCCGCAACCTCAAGGGCAACCTGTGCCGCTGCACCGGCTACCGCTCCATTGCGGACGCGGTCTGCGGTCACGGCGGCGATCACGCGGACGGCCACGGCGGGCACCAGCACGACGCCGGAGCTGACGTTTCGGGGGCACAAGTAGTTTCGGCGGCGCAGCCGCCAGCCGCTGTTCCCGCCACGCCCGGACAGCTCGGCGACGACGTTCCCGCACCTGCCGGCCACGCCGTGGTCACCGGAACCGCCCGCTACACCCTTGATGTACCGGCCGAGCAGCTTCCGGGCCTGCTGCATATGAAGCTCCTGCGTTCGCCGCATCCCCATGCCCGGATCGTGTCCATCGACAAGGCCCCGGCACTGGCGGTTCCCGGGGTCGTGGCGGTCTTCACCCATGAGGATGCTCCGCAGCTGCTGTTCTCCTCGGCCCAACACGAGAATTACACTGACGACCCCGATGACACCCGTGTGTTGGATGACGTGGTGCGGTTCATCGGGCAGCGGGTTGCCGCCGTGGTGGCCGAGTCCGTGGGTGCAGCCGAGGCTGGTGCCCGGGCGTTGGACGTGCAGTACCAACTCCTTGAGCCGGTGTTCACTCCGCAGGAAGCCATCCTCCCCGGAGCCCCGGCGATTCATGGGGAAAAGGACGGCGATTTTTCCCGTATTTCCCGCCCGCTCCAGAACGTGGTGGCCGAGGTCCATGCCGAACTCGGCAGCGTGGCCGACGGTTTCGCTGCATCGGATTTCATTCACGAGCACACGTACCAAACCCAGCGCGTGCAGCACGTAGCCATGGAAACCCATGCCTCCATCGCCTGGGTGGATGAGGATGGTCGCTTGATGATTCGTTCCTCCACACAGGTTCCCTTCCTGGTGAAGAGGACGCTCAGCCGTGTGTTCAACCTGGCACCGGAGACCATCCGTGTGGTGGCTGGCCGGGTGGGCGGCGGATTCGGTGGCAAGCAGGAAGTTCTCACTGAAGACTTGGTGGCCCTTGCGGCGCTGGCTCTCCGCAGGCCCGTGCAGCTGGAGTTCACCCGCACGGAACAGTTCACGGCAACCACCACCCGTCACCCGTTCACCATCAAGCTCAAGGCCGGCGCCAACAGGGTCGGGTACCTGACTGCCCTCCAGCTGGACGTCCTCACCAACACCGGAGCCTACGGAAACCATGCCCCGGGCGTGATGTTCCACGGTTGCGGCGAGTCCCTGGCTGTCTACAAGTGCGTCAACAAGAAGGTGGACGCACACGCCGTCTACACCAACACTGTCCCCGCCGGTGCCTTCCGTGGCTACGGGCTGAGCCAGATGATCTTCGCGATCGAGTCGGCCATTGACGAACTCGCTATCGGTATCGGCATGGATCCCCTTGAGTTCCGGCTCAAGAACATGGTCCGCCCCGGCGATCACATGCTCTCCACCACGCCCGAGCCCGAAGAAGACGTGCACTACGGAAGCTACGGACTGGACCAGTGTGTTTCCTTGGTCCGGGACGCTCTGGATCGGGGCAAGGAGCGTTACCGGGCTGCCGGGCTGGATGATCTTGGGCCGGACTGGGTGGTGGGGGAGGGCTCGGCCTTGTCCATGATCGACACCGTCCCGCCCCGCGGCCACTTCGCCCACACCCGGGTGAGCCTGGAAGCGGACGGAAGGTTCGCCGTCGACGTCGGTACTGCCGAATTCGGGAACGGCACCACCACCGTCCACGCGCAGCTGGCCGCCACGGCATTGGCCACCACCGCGTCCAAAGTGGCGGTCCGGCAATCCGATACCGACCTCTTGGAGCACGACACCGGCGCGTTCGGTTCGGCCGGAACCGTGGTGGCCGGCAAGGCGACCCTCGGAGCGGCGTTGGAACTTGCCACCCGGATCCAGACGGTTGCCGCTTCGCTGACCGGAGCGGCCCTGACGGATTGCCGGTTGGTGGATGGTGGCGTTGAATGCGGCGATCGGGTGTTTTCCCTGACGGAAATCGTCGACGCCGCCCGGTTGCAAGGCGTTCGACTCGCCACGGACGGCAACTGGGGAGGGACGCCGCGATCAGTCGCCTTTAACGTCCACGGCTTCAGGGTTGCTGTTAATACGGGAACCGGTGAACTGCGGATTCTGCAAAGTGTCCAGGCCGCCGACGCCGGTGTTGTGGTGAATCCGCGGCAGTGCCGTGGCCAGATCGAGGGCGGCATTGCGCAGGCGCTCGGCGCGGTGCTGTACGAGGAAGTGAAAGTGGACGACGGCGGACGCGTCACCACGGACATCCTGCGGCAGTACCACATACCGTCGTTCGCGGACGTGCCCAGGAGCGAGGTGTACTTCGCTACCACCAACGACTCCACTGGCCCTCTGGGGGCAAAGTCGATGAGTGAGAGCCCGTTCAACCCTGTGGCTCCCGCCCTGGCCAACGCCATCCGTAATGCAACCGGGATCCGTTTCGGCGAGCTGCCCATCGCGAGGGACAAGATCTACCTTGCCCTCCGCGACCGCACCCTCATCCCCAACTGACCCACCCGCCCGTACCGAACCCAACTGAGTAGCAGATCAGGTCGTTCCCAGCCCTGGGAACGACCTGATCTGCTACCTACTTGGGTGAGACGGTGAGCTCCATGAACACGCTGTTCGGGTCCAGGGTGTAATCCCCGAACGGCGGGCACTCCGTGAACCCGTGCCGGGCATACAGCCGGCGGGCCGGAGCGAAGTAATCCTCGGTTCCCGTTTCCAAGCTCACGCGCTCGTAGCCCAACCGGGCAGCTTCGGCCACAATGTGTTCAAGCATCAGTGTGGCCACGCCACGTCCGCGGGCACTGGCGGTGGTGCGCATGGATTTGATCTCGGCACGAGCGGCGGACAGCATCTTCAACGCCCCACAACCCAGCAGAACCCCGTCCTCGCGGGCCGTCCAGAACGTGATCGACTCGTGTGACAACGCAGAGTGGTCCAGCGCATGGACGCTCTCTGCCGGGGACGTGGCAAACATGTCGGCCAGGTGCTCGCTGAGGAGCTGGTGGACATCAGGGCGCGCGGGATCGTCAGTTGCAATGCGGATCATGTCCCCAAATTTACCCTTCAAGCAGATGCAGCTGATCCTTCGTGTCCAGGTCCTGCCCGGAGCAGAGATCGCTGCAGTCCACCAGGTCCACTAAGCCGGGATGCGCTTTGAGGAAGGATCGCGCGCCCGTGTCGCCATGAGCGGCTGCGGCCGCTTCGGCGCGGAGTCCGACGTCGAAAATCACCGGGTGCCTGCGTTTCAGGTGGCCGGACTCATCAGGGTAGGCGGCTGCGGTGACCCGGCCGGGACGGTGGCTGCCCAGCAGCCTGCTCACCGCCGTCGGGGTTAACCCGGGCTGGTCCACCAGCGCAACCATGATGCTGTTGCCTGCCGTGGCCGCGTCAATGCCGGCGCGGAAGGAACCGGCCATTCCTTTGGCCCAGTTCTCGTTTTCCACCACCACATGAGGGGCTAGATCGGTGCTTCGCCTGACGTGGTCGGCCTCAGCACCGAGAACCACCACAACCTCGCGGCAACCGCCGTCGAACAGCGTGTCGGCGAGAACTTCCACCAAGGTCCTGCCTCGGAAGGGCAGCAGCGCCTTGGGGCCACGACCCAGGCGCGTTCCGGCGCCCGCAGCGAGCAGCACGCCCGTGGTGGGGGCCGTGCCGGTGTCAGTCATATCCTCACGATACGCGCGGCGGTCCATACGGTCTCTAGCTCCGAAGGTTCTTTCCAAGAGATCTACCAATATCGGTTGTAGATTACCGATCAGTAGGCCTTTTGGTGGTCTGAAATGGCCGATATTGTCTTTGAAGGAGTTATGAAGTCAGCTCGGATACGCAATGTCGCGTGAAAGAACAGGGGAAAATGGCTGGCAGTTTTGAAATTCTCAAGGCAGGAACCAACTCATTCCGGTTCAGGCTGACCGCGGAGGATGGAACGGTTGTGGCAGTGTCGCCACAGTTTCCCAACCTGAAAGCCGTAGTGGCGGGCATCAACGCGGTCCGCGAGAACGCGGCAACCGGCTTCGTCGTTGATCGAAGGAATCTGGGCACCTGAATCCGGCTCAACAAAACCCTCTGAACCACAAATTGGCGGCAGTGTTCTTCACGAACACTGCCGCCAATTGGGTAATGCGGGCTGTTTAGGCGTCGCCGCCTGCTCCGCCGGTGGTGCCGGCGTTGACGTCCAGCAACTTGTAGCGGTCAATGGCGTACGACGGCGCGCCCTCCTCTACCTCGCCCCTCGCCGCCAGCAACTGCAGGGTTTTGGCGACGATGGAGTGGGTGTCGTTTTTGAAGTAGCGGCGTGCGGCTTGGCGGGTGTCGGAGAAGCCGAAGCCGTCTGCTCCGAGGGAGGCGAAGTCGTTGGGGATGAATTGGCGGATTTGGTCGGGGACGGCTTTCATGTAGTCGGACACGGCGATGACTGGTCCGGTGGTGTCTTTGAGTTGTTCGGTGATGAACGGGGTGCGGGCGGGTTGGCCGGGGTTGAGGAAGGCGTGTTCTTCGGCGGCGAGTCCGTCGCGTCGCAGTTCATTCCAGGAGGTCACTGACCAGACTTCGGCGGCAACGTTCCAGTCTTCGTTGAGGATCCGGGCGGCTTCGAGGGCCCAGGGCACGGACACGCCGGAGGCGAGGATGTTCGCGGTAGGCCGGTTGGCCTCTCCTGCGGGGGCGTCTGCGAGTTTGTAGATGCCTTTGAGGAGCCCGTTGATGTCGAGGTTTTCCGGTTCCGCGGGTTGGGTGATGGGCTCGTTGTAGACGGTGAGGTAGTACATGACATTCCGGTCTTCACCGGTGCTGTCTGTGCTGTTGTCGCCGTACATTTGTTCGAGGCCGTGGCGGATGATGTGGCCGATTTCGTAGCCGTAGGCGGGGTCGTAGGTGCGTACGGCGGGGTTGGTGGAGGCCAGGATGGGGGAGTGCCCGTCGGCGTGTTGGAGTCCTTCGCCGGTGAGGGTGGTCCGTCCTGCGGTGGCGCCGAT
>NZ_JBIVTF010000019.1:0-72213 GCF_044756605.1 Paenarthrobacter sp. NPDC091711 | reverse complement strand
CGAACTCAACGACAGACCCCGCCAACGATTCGACTTCTGCACCCCCAATGAGATGATCAGAACCTTCCTGTTGCGATAACCGCTAGAAACCGCCCCCTGATAACAACCACTAATGCGAGCTAGTTGGGGAATGTGACAGGACCGTTGCCTCGCCCGGCGAGGGCGTTCCTATAGGATTTGAGCCATGGCTGATCCTTCCCCGTCCGCTGCCCGCGCTGGCTTTCCTGTCAGCCGCCAAGTGCTGGCCGACCACGTTTACGAAGCCCTCCTTGAGTGGCTCATGGATGGTCGGCTGGAGCCCGGAGCCGCAGTGAGCATTGACGGGATGGCGCGCGAACTGGACGTTTCACCAACTCCGGTCCGGGAGGCGCTGGCCCGTTTGGAGCACACGGGAATGGTGCGCCGCGTGGCGCTGAAGGGCTACCGGGTGGCCCCGGTTTTCACCCGGGAAGACTTCGCTGAGCTCATGGAAGCGCGGCTTTCCATCGAGCCTGTCAATGCTCGATTGGCCTGTACCCGGATGACGCCCGACGGCTTGGACGCGTTGAAACAAGCGGTGGAGGACCTGAAGACTGCTCCCAGGGGCGGGTCTTTTGCGGAGTATCGCAGCTACCTCGAGGCGGATGAGCGGTTTCATCAGCTCATTGCCGCGCAGGCCAATAACCAATTCCTGCTCGCGGCCTACAACACTCTGGGTGGCCAGATTCAACGCTTCCGACTCTTTGGGGGAGTGGGCATTACCGACGCGGAGCAGGCGATCGCGGAGCACGAGGCGGTGCTGAATGCCATGACCAGCGGAGATCCGGAGAGGGCCGCGGCCATGATGGTGGACCACGTGGAAAAGGTGCGCGGGCGCGCCATGGCGGACGCGCCGGAGGACTAGACCCGTCATTCCGCCGGACTGCACACCCTTCGCACCCAAATGTAAGACATATAGGATCTAGGAAGTTTCGAAAAAGCCTTGACAGTATTGCCTCGTTCGTAAATCCTATAGGAAACAGGATTCCACGAAGGAGTGATCATCATGGCGTACACCGCCGAGAATTGGCCCATCACCGCGGCCCTCCTGCAGTTCCCCGGCACCGACGCTGCGGGGCAACACATCAACGACGCCGATGCTTCCGTTTGGGCGTCGGTCCTCCAGGAAGTGAAGGACGCGGGTTTCGCGAACGCGGACCTCACCGACAGTTGGGTTCGTCCGGGCGATCTCAGCAAGGAACGCCTCGCCGAGTTCAAGCAGACCGCTGAGGAAGTGGGGATCGGCGTCCCGGTCATCTCCGCAATCCGTCGCAGTGTCATTCACGCCACGGACTGGGCCGATAACCTCGCCTACAGCCACCGGACCATCGACGCCGCGGCCGAGCTTGGATGTGAAGTAGTGTCCTTCGGGCTGCACCAGGCCATCACCCCGGAGCAGCAGAAACAGCTGTGGTTCTGGACCGTGGAGGGCTATAAGGATCCCGTGGGTGACAAGGAAGTGTGGGGCAACGCAGTCTCCAGGATCCGTGAGCTCGGCAAGCACGCGGCTGAGGCTGGCATCCTCCTCTCCCTGGAAATGTACGAGGACACCTACCTGGGCACCGCCGACTCCTCCGTCCAGCTGGTCCAGGACATCGGCTTGGACAACGTTGGCCTGAACCCGGACCTCGGAAATCTGATCCGGCTGCACCGGCCCATTGAGGACTGGCGCGACATGGTGGCCAAGACTCTCCCTTACTCCAACTACTGGCACATGAAGAACTACATCCGGGACGAGGACGTGGCCCGCGACAGCTACATCGCCATGCCGGCCCCGATGGAAAGCGGGCTCATCAACTACCGCGAGGCCTTCAAGTTCGCCTTGTCGGTGGGCTTCCAGGGCATCCTTTGCACCGAGCACTACGGCGGGGATGGCCTCAGCGTCACGGCAAGCAACCAGGACTACCTCCGCCGGCACGTCCTGCCGAAGACTGACGGCTACCAACTCGGCACGAGCCAGGTAGCCCAGGGACGCCAGGTACCGGCAACCCAGCTCGCAGGAGTCTAGGAAAATGACACAGATTTTCGACAACCCGGCAGACTTTGCCGACGACGCGTTGGACGGTTTCGTCGCGGCCAACCGCGGCTACGTTGCCCGCGTTGACGGTGGAGTGGTCCGCTCCACCGAAGTCCCTGCCGGACAAGTTGCCTTGGTGGTGGGCGGCGGCTCAGGACACTACCCGGCCTTCGCAGGGCTTGTTGGCCCAGGCCTGGCAACCGGCTCCGCCTGCGGCAACATGTTCGCTTCCCCGGCGGCGGGCCAGGTGTACCGCGTAGCGAAGGCAGCCAACGCCGGCGGGGGAGTCCTGCTCAGCTACGGCAACTACGCCGGCGACGTCCTCCACTTCGGCCAAGCACAGCTGCGGCTCAACGCCGAGGGCATCGAAACCCGCACGGTTACCGTCACAGATGACATCGCCAGTGCGCCGATCGAGCAACTCGAGAAGCGTCGGGGCATCGCGGGTGACCTGACAGTTTTCAAGATTGCCGGAGCCGCCGCAGAGGCGGGACTGAACCTTGACGACGTCGAGCGCCTGGCCATCAAGACCAACTACCGGACGCGCTCGCTGGGCGTGGCCTTTGACGGTTGCACGCTCCCGGGCGCCAAGGACCCACTGTTCCACGTGCCGGCCGGGCAGATGTCGCTCGGGCTCGGGATCCACGGGGAGCCCGGCATCTCCGAGCACCCCATGCCCACCGCCTCCGAGCTTGCGGAGCTCCTGGTCACCAAGCTGCTCAATGACAAGCCGGAGGACGCCGGCCACCGCGTGGTGGCAATCGTCAACGGCCTTGGCACGGTGAAGTACGACGAACTGTTCCTGCTCTTCGGCAAGATCGAGAAGCTGCTCACCGCTGCCGGGCTCACTGTTGTTGAACCTGAGTGCGGCGAGCTGGTGACCAGCCTGGACATGTCGGGACTATCCCTGACCCTGCTGTGGTTGGACGAGGAACTCGAGCAGTATTGGGCTGCGCCGGCCGACACTCCGGCGTTCCGCAAAGGCAGCATGTCGCCCCGCGCGGCCCGGGCCGAGGCAACAGCAGACGACGCCGAAGCCGCCGACGTCGAACACCCCACCCCGGCAGCCGCTGAACTCGGGCGGCAGGCTGTGGCCATCCTCGCCCAGGTGCGGGACGTCGTCGTCGAGCATGAAGAGGAACTCGGCAAGCTGGACGCGATCGCCGGCGACGGTGACCACGGCATCGGCATGCGGAGAGGCGTTGATGCGGCAGCCGCAGCAAGCGAGGCTGCCGCCGGTTCTTCTGCTGCACGCATCCTGACAGCAGCCGGGGAAGCGTGGAGCGAGCGGGCCGGTGGGACCTCGGGCGCACTGTGGGGTTCCGCAGTTATCGCGGCCGGGCTGTCGCTGGGCAACCGCGCTAGCTACACCTCGGAGGACGCGGCCGCAGCCGTGGACGCCTTCGTCCGCGCCATCACCGAGCTTGGCAAAGCCGATCCCGGGGACAAAACCATGGTGGACGCGCTCCTGCCGTTCCGGCACGCCTTCCTCACAGAGCTCGACGGCGGGGCTCCCGTTGACCGGGCCTTGGCAGTTGCCGCTGCGGCAGCAGAGTCCGCTGCCGCGAAGACAGCTGAACTCCGGCCGCTCAAGGGCCGGGCACGTCCCCTCGCGGAAAAGAGCATCGGCCACCCTGATCCCGGCGCCGTGTCCTTTGGCTTGATCGCCGCCAGGATTTCGCAATTTATCGATTCACAACTGGCCACCGCATCGTCAGCGGCAGCGGCCGGAAACGGAGCACGAGCATGAGCAACAACCCAGGCTGGCGCATCGTCGTCGGCAATGATGAAGCCGGTGTTGAATACAAGAACGCCTTGAAAGATTTGCTTGAAGCGGACCCTCGCGTTGCGTCCGTGACGGACGTCGGAGTTGGCTTCAACGATTCCACCGCCTACCCGCACGTCGCCGTGGACGCCGCCCGCAAAGTTGCTGAAGATGAAGCAGACCGGGCCTTGTTGATCTGCGGCACTGGACTCGGAGTGGCCATTGCGGCCAACAAGGTCCCAGGAATCCGCGCCGTCACAGCCCACGACAGTTACTCGGTTGAAAGGTCCGTGCTCAGCAACAATGCCCAAGTACTGACCCTGGGCCAGCGGGTGATTGGCTTGGAACTGGCCAAAAAGCTCGTAGGGGAGTGGCTCGACCACCGCTTCGATCAAACCTCATCCTCCGCCGCCAAGGTGGACGCCATCTGCTCGTACGAGCCCGACTACACGAAGGCAGTCTGATCATGACCACATCTGAAACAACCGAAGGCAACGCGAACAACGCAGCCCGGAAGATCGCCGTCGTTGGCTCGGGGTACATGGGTGGCGGCATCGCCCAGGTCCTGGCGCTCGGCGGTGCGCGTGTTGCGCTTGCCGACGTTTCTGCCGAGGTGGCGCAGAAGAACTACGACCGCCTGCTGGTGGAGTCGGATCAGTTCATCGCGGATGGGCTTTTCCCTGAGGGGTCCACCGAGATCCTTAAGCAGAACCTGTGGGCTGCCAAGGACATCGAGGAAGCAGTGTCGGATGCGGACTTCATCGAGGAGTGCGTTCCCGAGGTGCTGGAAATCAAGCACCAGTCCTTGGCGCGGATCAGCGCAGCAGCCCGCCCGGATGCCGTGATCGGTTCCAACACGTCCACCATTTCCATCGCGTCCCTCGCTGAAGCCGTCACCCATCCGGAACGCTTCCTGGGTGTGCATTTTTCCAACCCGTCGCCGTTCATTCCCGGCGTCGAGATCATCCCTCACGCTGAAACCTCTGCCGCAACTGTGGCAGCGTCGCGCGAGTTGGTGCACGCGGCCGGCAAACAGACCGCCGTGGTCAAGGACGTCACCGGCTTCGTGCTGAACCGCCTGCAGTACGCGCTGTTCCACGAGGCAGCGCAGCTGGTGGAGCAGGGCATCGCAACAGCGGACGACGTCGACACCCTGGTGCGTACAACGTTCGGCTTCCGCTTGCCCTTCTTTGGTCCGTTCGCCATCGCGGATATGGCCGGTTTGGACGTTTACAACTTCTGCTACAAGTCGCTGCAAACGGGCTTCCCGGAACGATTCGCGACGCCGAAGATCCTCTCGGACCTGGTGGAGGCGGGCAAGCTCGGCACCAAGACCGGCGCCGGTTTCCTCAACGTTCCCGCCGAGCGCACCCCGGAACTCATCGCCTACCGCAACAAGGCCTACGTCGCCATGCAGAAGCTCATTGAAGAGCTCGGCCCGGCCCCCATCAACTAACTCTTTACAGGAGACACCACATGACTTTCCCCGCAGAACGCACCGCAATCGTCACCGGCGCCGTGTCTGAACGAGGCATCGGCCGGGCCACCGTCAACTACCTTGCCGCCCAAGGCTGGAATATCGGCATCATCGATCTTGATGACGCCGCCTGCAAGATCGCAGCCAAGGAAATCGCCGCGGAATACGGCGTACAGGCCCACGGCGTTGGCGCCAACGTGGCCAGCGAAGCCGAGGTTCGTGCCGCAATCGACGAACTCGAGAATGAACTCCCGCAGATCGTCGCACTGGCCAACGTTGCCGGAGTCAGCTCGCCGGTCGGCTACCTGGAACTGGAACCGGCTGAGTGGGACCGGGTCCTGAACATCAACCTCAACGGTGTCCACTACGCCACCCGGCGTGTGGCCGAGTCCATGGTCAAGAACCGGATCGGCCGCATCGTGAACATCTCCTCCGTTTCCGCGCAGCGCGGCGGTGGCACGTTCTCCAAAACTCCCTATTCCGTGGCCAAGGCCGGCGTCATCGGCCTGACCCGCGCGACTGCCCGCGAGCTGGGTGAGTACGACATCACCGTCAACGCCATCTCTCCCGGTCCCATCGACACCGACATCATGGGCGGAACGCTGAGCCAGGAACGCAAGGACGAACTGACCAAGGACCTTGTGGTGAACCGTGTGGGCTCCACCCGGGACATTGCGGCCGCCATCGCCTTCCTCATCAGCGAGGACTCCGGATACATCTCCGGCCAGACGCTGAATGTGGATGGCGGACTGTACATGCACTAGGCGCCTCTCCATGAAGACCTGGACAAGAGAACGCAAGATCTACCTCGCCGTGGGCGTCCTCGCCTGCGCAGTGGGCATGGTGCTCATCTTCTTCCCGCGCTGATCGCGCCGCATTAGTCATTTCCTGTCACTCAAAGAGGAGTTTCAATGTCTGTTGCCACCAATTCCACGAAGGAGTTGCTGGATACGCCGGTCCTCAAATCGGCAATTTCCAAAGCGTCGCGGCGGCTCATGCCAATGCTCGTCATCCTGTACGTGGTGGCCTTCCTGGACCGCACCAACGTTGGCTTCGCCGAAGCTGCGCTGGAAGTGGACAAGGGAATCACCGCCGGAGCCTACGCCTTGGGCGCCGGTATCTTCTTCATCGGCTATGCGCTGTTCGAAATCCCCAGCAACTTGCTGCTGACAAAATTCGGCGCCAAGGTATGGCTCGCCCGCATCGCCATTACCTGGGGCATCGTCTCGGCGTGCTTCGCGTTCGTGCAGGGCGAGACGTCCTTCATCATCCTGCGGTTCCTGCTGGGTGTGACCGAAGCGGGCCTGTTCCCCGGCGTCATCATGTTCCTGGCGGCGTGGTTCCCCAACAAGGTCCGCGTGAAGATGTTCGCCATCTTCTACCTGGCCCAGCCGTTCTCCCAGATGATGGGTGCGCCCCTGTCCGGCTGGCTCATCAACATCGGCGACCAGATTCCGGGTGTCGCAGGCTGGCAGGTCATGTTCTTCGTTGAAGGCATGCTCGCCGTCCTGGCTGGTATTGCCGCCTACTTCTTCCTCATCAACAGCCCCCAGGATGCCAAGTTCCTCACCAAGGAGGAGAAGCGGGCGCTCTCTGACGTCATGGCGCTCGAAGACACGGTCAAGGAAGAAACCGGACCACGTGGTGTCCTGGCGTCCATGCGTAACGGCCGCGTCTGGTACTTCACGGTCATCTACTTCTGCCTGCAAGTAGCGGTCTACGGTGTCACGTTCTACCTTCCGCAGCAGGTGGCGCAGCTGACCGGCCAAAAGGTGGGCATCGCCGTCGGACTTCTGGCAGCCATCCCGTGGTTCTTCGGCATCTTCGCCTGCTACTTCATCGGCAAGGCCGCGAACACGGTGGCGCGTCGTCGCCGCTGGGGCACGGCGCTGTTCATTTCCACGGGCCTGTGCATCTTCGGTTCCGCCTGGGCCGGTGCCAACCAGATGCCCGCCCTGGGCATCATCTTCATTACCCTCGCGGTGTGCAGCTTCCTCTCCACCGGCCCCATTTGCTGGTCATATCCGACGGCGTTCCTCACCGGAACTGCCGCGGCTGCCGGCATCGGGCTGATCAACTCCTTGGGAAACCTTGGTGGGTTCGTTGCCCCGATCCTGCGCACCACGGTCAACCAGGTCACTGCCTCGGACACCGGCACCATGGGCGTCTACGCGCTGGGTGTCCTGCCATTCGTCGCGGCGCTGTTGATGTTCGGTACAAAGCGCTTCAGCAACAAGGCCGACGAACTGTTGGAGAAGTAGACCGTGACGCTGCCAGGTACCCTGACCGACCCTCGCACTGGGCTGGGCACTACGTTCGTAGGCGTCAGCACCAAGACGTACATGGGCTACGCGCAGTCCCTGGCGTGGTTGGAACAACTGGTAGCTGAAGTGGATGCCCGCCCGGCCCTCGCGGCCGGGCGGGTGGTCCCGTTTGTGATCCCATCGTTTCCGGTGCTCCCCGAGGCGGCGCGCTTGGTTGCGGGAACGCCTCTGGTTCTTGGCGCCCAGAACTGTGGCTGGTCCGATGGCCCGTGGACGGGGGAAGTTTCTCCGTCGATGCTGGTTGAACTGGGCGTGGAATGGGTGGAGATCGGCCACGCTGAACGTCGGCGGTACTTCGCCGAAGATGAGGCGATGATTGCCCTTAAGGTCAGCGCCGCCGTCGACGCCGGCCTGACGCCACTTCTCTGCGTGGGGGAATCAGAGCTCCTTGCCCACCCCGCAGGCCCGGCGGCAGCGGCGGAGACTGTGTATCGGCAGATCGAATCGGCAGTCTCCGGCGACTGGTCCCTTGCCTCAACGTTGGTCATCGCTTATGAGCCCGTCTGGGCGATCGGAGCTCCCGAGCCCGCCTCAGCGGACTATGTTTCGAAGGTGGTACGTGCCTTGCGTTCAGCGCTTGCCCAGCACGGCCTGGCCGGGATTCCTGTCATTTATGGCGGCTCGGCGAAGCCTGGACTTTTGCCTCAGCTGGATGGGGTGTCCGGGCTTTTCCTCGGTCGCTTTGCCCACGACGCCGCCAACTTCGGCAAGGTCTTGGACGAGGCCCTGAGTTTTTGTACAGCAGATGCCCCTAAAGCGCCTTCTAAAGGGCATTAGCTGTACAAAAAACTCCGCTGGCAGAGGGCCACGAACCCACCAAGATTCTCCAGGCCCTCGGGATGGGTAGGCAGGTAGTTGGTCAGCTCGGGCGAACGCACCACCACGGCACGCCATTGACCGCGCGATACCGCCACGTTGATCCTGTTCCGGGAGAGCAGGAACTCCATGCCGCGGGGGACTTCTCCCGCTGCCGACGCGGCCATGGAAACAATGACCACCGGAGCTTCCTGGCCTTGGAACTTGTCCACCGTTCCCACCCGGACCTTGCCCAACCCTGCGCCCCGAAGATGGTGCTTGATCAACTGGACCTGGGCGTTGTACGCGGCCACCACCAGGATGTCCGTCTCCTCGAGGGGACGGGATGCGGCGGATGGGGATTCGGCTGATCGCGAGGGGTCGACCCACGTCAGGCCGAGGTGGGCCTGGACCTGCCGGACCACCTCAGCTGCTTCCTCGGAGGAGGACGTGGAGTTGGCGGTATGCGGGACGTAAACGCAGGAGATACCGGGTGCGACACCCGCCAAATGGCGTTCTTTCGCTGCGGGTGCCGACTCCAGACGGTTGTCGTAGGAGAGCTCCGAAACGGCGCTGCAGAGTTCCGGATGCATGCGCCACGACAATGCCAGGAAGTACCCCAGCTCGGGCGGCAAGGTGTTGTGGCCATCTGACAACCAGCCCAGAGCTGATTCATCCACCGGCTCGGGGTGCTTGCCTTGGGTGACCTGGGGCAACTGTTGTGGATCGCCGAGCAGCAGAAGGCGTTTGGCTGCGCGGCTCACTGCCATGGTGTTGGCCAGCGAGAATTGCCCGGCCTCGTCAATGACCAGCAGGTCCAGGGAGCCGGCTGGGACCGAGCTGCCCACCATGGTCCAGGCTGTGCCGCCAATGAGGGCCCCGCCCGGCTTGGATAAGAGTTCTTCCACGTCACCTTTGGCGCATTGGGTCCACGGGACGGGGTCGTCGTGTTTGACTTCCTTAGCCACCCGCCCGGGATCTACTCCGGCCTTGTCCACGGCGGCGCAGAGCATGTTCTCCACTACGGCATGGGATTGGGCCACCACGCCCACCTTCCAGCCTGCAGCCACCAGCCGGGCCAACACGTGGGCGCCCACATGGGTTTTGCCGCTCCCGGGCGGACCTTGCACAGCCAGATAGGAGTGGTCCAGATCAGTGATGGCTGCGGTGATGGCGTCGATGTACCCGTCAGGCCCCGGCTCCACGGGAGGCAGGGCGTGAAGGCTGCGAAGCTTGGGCGCCCTCCTTCGCACCAGGTCCAGCGCAGGATCCTGCGGCCATTGCGGAAGCGCGTCTTTGAGCTTTGTTGCCAGCGCAGCGAGTGCCGCACGCTGACCATTGGTGGCAATAGGTGGATCGGGAGTCAAGGCCATGGGCCATTGGCTGAACGCCGTGGAGTCCTTGCGAAGACCCTCGGCTATGGTCACCGTTTCGAAGTCTTCGTGATCGCCCACCGCGGTGACCAAGGTGCCGTTCCAGCCTGCACGGCCGAGCACGGTGGACTCTTTCCCTTGCAGCGATTCCGGCAGCGGGGTGCCATACATGCGGAAGTACTTCTTGCCCGGTTCCAGCCCGGCTCCGTCCCCGGACCGGCCGAAGAGTTTCACGATCCTCACCGGGTTGCTCCGAGGCGTGGGTTTGGCCCAGTCCTGCAGCAGCTCTGCGTGGTTGACGATGAAGAGGTCGCGCTCGTCAGGCCATTGCGATGTTGGCTTTTCGAGGCGGTCGAAGTGCCCCCACCAATGTTGTTTGTCCTCGCGGCGGTGGTATCCCACTCCGGCGGCCACAATGCCGATGGCACGCGAATCCGAGGTTCCTTTGTCCTCCTCGGACAGACCTGCCAGGTAGTCGAACAGTGCGCTTTCTTCCGGTGCTGCCTCGTACTTCTCCGGTTCCGTATCAGGTGCAGGAGCATGGTCTGCTTCACCGCCCGGCTGGATGGAGCGCTCAGCAGCACGGGCCAGCAGCCAGTTGCGAAGTTCCAGCGTCGACAGGCAGTCGTACTCGTTGTAGTCACGGATGCCTTCGAGGATCGCGGCTGCTTCCCCCGGGTTCCCGTTGTCCCGCGCCGTGCAGTAGTCGGCGTAGGCAACCACGGAGGCGCCGGCGTCGGCCACGTCACCCGAGCGCAGGTGCTGCCTCATGTAAAGGGGCTCAAGCTTCTTGATGCTGTAGGAGTTTTCTGAGATCCGGATGCTGTGCCGGACGGTGTCGTAGAGGTCCACTAGAACACCCTGGCGCAGGAGGTCGTCGACGGCGGTTTCGCCCACCACATGCGTCAGGGACAGGTTGCGCAAGGCCGTCTTCTCATACGCGGCGTAGTGGTAAATGTGCATACCGGGGTTCTTGTTGCGCCGTTTGGCCACGTACTCGAGGAAGTCGACAAACGCCTTGCCCTCTTCAGCCCGTGAGTGCGCCCAAAAGGGCCGGAACACCGGCTGGGCGCCGGGTTCAACGGGATTCTCAATGACCCCGAACAGGTACTCCAGCCCCCACTTCTCCGTGACGGGGTCCTGCCAGAGGGGGTCGCCTTCAAAGTCGAAGAAGATATCGCCCGGATCGGGAGCGGGTAGCCTGCCCAGCGTGTTGTCCGGCAGGACGTTGTAGCTGATGGCTTTGGCTTCTCCGGACTTGTCCGTGTACGTGACCGTGCCATCCGGGGTGCCAGCGCCGGTCTGTAGCCGGGCCTGCTCCCGGAGCCGCAACAACGTGGGATCACCCGTTTCCGGCAGAGCTGCCAGATCGTCAATGGTGGTGACGCCGGCCTCGATCAGCTTCTTCCGACGGCTGATCCGCATACCGGCCACCATGAGGAGATCCCGGTGCAGTTGGACTTGCTCAGCGCAGTAATCACAGCGGCCACACGCGGAATACCGGGAGTCGCCCCACTCCACCGGTCCAGTCTCCGCACCATGTGCCTGGGTCATGCCAAGGAAGCGTTCCCGGCGTTCCTTGAAGACGGGCAGGATTTGCGCCAAGGGGTGGTCGCTGTGGACACGGTTGCCCAACACCAGGGTGACGGTAGGGTCCGGTGTGATCCCTGCCTGGATGAGTTGATCTCCATAGGCTGCCAACTGCAGCAGGGCCGTGACCTTGGCATGCCGGGCGAGCTTGGTATCGAAGACGGCGTACTGACCGCCGGGGCGTTTCACCAGGAAATCTGAGCGGCCATGGAATTGACCATCGAAGAAGGCTGCCTGGAACACGACGTCCGCTCCGGAGCGCAAGGCGTCGATGGATTCCGCATGCTTGGCCGACAGGGTGGCGCGGTCCATCGCTGTGGCGGGGACGACGTCGTAAACGCCTTTCCCGGAAGCCGGATCCCACAGCCCCAACTCAGCCACGAATTCATCAAGAACCCGATGCTCGTGATCGTCTCCGAGTTTGGCTGTGCGCTCCAACATGGCATCTGTTGCGAAGTCAGGCTTGGGCGTGCGGCCGAGTTTTTCGTCAAGTTTCCTGAGCAGCTGATACTCGCAGGTGGCAGCAATAACGAGGTCGCTGGCGGAGTACACCAGGTCCCGGGGTGCGCCCGCCGTCTCGGGCTCGAGAAAGAACACCGCGAGCCACCTACCTTTCCATGCCGTCAATAAACTCTTGCAGCCAAGCTATCAGCGGGCCCAGACAAAATAGAGTCTGCAAAATAGCGCCCGGCGAAATGGCGGCAGCCAAAACACCGTCCGGCCACTTTAGACTGCACCCATGACTGAAACAGCCCCAGCTCCGGACCCCGCTTTCGAAGCCGCCTACCAAGCTGCACAAAAGAGCCTCAGCGAGGGCGGAATCCCCATCGGAGCTGCACTGGCCCGCGGTGGGGAAGTGGTTGCCAGCGGCCACAACGAACGTGTCCAGCACGGCGACCCGATCGCACACGGCGAGATGTCCGCGCTTAGGGCTGCCGGTCGTCAGAAGACATACCGTGACACCACGCTCTACACCACCCTGGCGCCATGTGCGATGTGCACGGGAACCATCATCCAATTCAAAATTCCCCGGGTGGTGGTTGGCGAGGCAGAAACCTTCCCCGGTGAATTCGACCTCCTCCGTTCGCGGGGTGTGGATGTGGTGGTCCTCAACGATCAACGGTGTGTGGACATGATGCGTACTTTCCAAGAGGAACACCCCGAATTGTGGGCGGAGGACATCGCGGAATAGCGGCGGTGAAATGGGCGCTCGGAAGGGCGCAGATTCGCCTAGCCACCGTCACCCTCCGAGCGTAGGCTGGCATCATCGGCGTCGGTGCCGAGAGGCCCCTCGTCGATGATCCCAATCGATGAAGGAGGACCCATGAGTGCCGTACGTGAATTCATGACAACCAACGCCCAGTGCATCGAAGAGGACAAAACTCTTCAGGACGCCGCCAGGCTGATGAGGGACCTGGACTGCGGTTCACTCCCTATCTGCGGTCACGACGGCAAGCTCACCGGCTTCATCACCGACCGCGACATTGTGGTCAAGTGTTTGGCCGAAGGCAAGGACGCCCGCGAAGTCCGCGCCAGTGAGCTGGCCACCGGCAAACCCTATTGGGTGGATGCGGACGCCAACGTTGACGAGGCCGTCACCATGATGGAGGAACATCAGGTGCGCCGGCTCCCCGTCATCAGCGACCACAAACTGGTAGGCATCATCAGCCAGGGCGATATTGCCCGCAACCACTACGCAGAAGAGCGTCTGGGCGAAATGGTGGAACACATCTCAGCCAAGGAGCACATGGCCCACTGAGACCTGCAAACCGGCAACCAAACCAGCCGCCGCGAGGCATCCCTTAGAGGAACGCCTCGCGGCCCGTTCCTTCACGCAGCACGAGTTCGCCGTCTTCAATGGAGACGAGCAAGCTCTTGGGTTTCCCGGCGAGCTTCTTCGTGGCGCTAAGTTTTCGGCTGCTGACCTCGACGCCCACGGTGGCGCCCTTCGCCGGCAGTTCCACTGTTAGTTCGTCGGCCATTCCCAACAGCGTCTGAGTGGATACATCCCTTTCGGACACGGCTTCCTTGCCGTTGACGGTCACGGTCACGTCATCGGAAACAAACCCGTCCTGAAGGATGATGAGCAGTTCCTGCATGGTCCAACTACAGCACTAAGAGCGCCCCCGGGATAGGCCTTCCGCATACCTGCCTTCTGAAACTGTCGGCCACGTGAGGCAAACTGTCATGGTGACTTCAAATCTCCAACACCAGTCAGCTGACTCTGCCATCCACGCCCAGATCGCCGAAGAACTCGGCGTCAAGACCTGGCAGGTCAAAGCCGCAGTGGAACTGCTCGACGCCGGATCCACCGTTCCCTTCATCGCCCGCTACCGTAAGGAAGTCACCGGGACGCTCGATGACACCCAGCTGCGCGACCTTGAAGAACGGCTCAGATACCTGCGTGAGCTGGAAGAACGACGCGCGTCCGTCCTGGAAGCGATTTCCGCCCAAGGGAAGCTAACCCCGGAACTGGAAGCCGCCGTCGTCGGGGCCGAGACCAAGGCACGGCTGGAAGACATCTACCTTCCCTTCAAATCCAAGCGCCGCACCAAGGCACAAATTGCCCGCGAAGCCGGCCTTGAGCCCCTGGCCGACGTCCTTCTCGCCAACCCGCTACTGGACCCCGCAACCGAAGCCGCCAAGTACCTGAACGCCGAGCACACCATCGACGACGCAGCCACGGCGCTCGCAGGGGCCCGCGCAATCCTTGTGGAGCGCGTCGGGCAGGACGCCGATTTGGCCGAGGACCTGCGCGAACGCCTCTGGAAGCAGGGACGCATGGTGTCGCGGGTCAAGAAGGGCATGGAGGCCGAGGGCCAGAAATTCAAGGACTACTTCGAGTTCACGCAGGTGCCGTCCGGCATGCCGTCGCACCGCGTGCTCGCTTTGCTGCGCGGTGAAAAGGACGGCGTCCTTGAACTCGATCTCGCCGAAGCAGACCCGTCCGACGACGACGCCCTGGCCGCCGCGCGCGGCAAGTACGAGAACGCTGTGGCCAAGTGCCTTGGGGTTGCGAACCAGGGTCGCCCGGCGGACGCGTGGCTGACGCAGACCGCGCAGCTGGCCTGGCGTGGACGCATCCTGGACCGCCTCACAACAGACCTTCGCGGGCGCATGTTTGCTGACGCGGAAGACGAAGCTGTGCGCGTTTTTGCCGCCAACCTGCGTGACGTCCTGCTGGCGGCCCCAGCCGGCAACCGCGCGACGCTTGGGCTCGACCCCGGACTCCGGACTGGCGTGAAGGTGGCAGTGGTGGACGGCACGGGCAAGGTTGTCATCACGGACACCATCTACCCGCATGCCCCTGCGAAGAAGTGGGACGAAGCGTTGGCCACCCTTGGACGGCTGGCCAAGCAGTACAACGTGGAACTCGTGGCGATCGGCAACGGAACGGCGTCGCGCGAGACAGACAAGTTGGCCACAGAGCTCATCAAGTCCCTCGACGCCGCCGGCTCCAAGGGCATCCAGAAGCTGGTGGTATCCGAGGCCGGAGCGTCGGTGTACTCAGCCTCTGCCCTCGCCGCCTCCGAGCTTCCGGGCATGGATGTTTCGCTCCGAGGTGCGGTGTCCATTGCCCGTCGGCTTCAGGATCCGCTGGCGGAACTGGTCAAGATCGAGCCGAAGTCCATCGGTGTGGGGCAGTACCAGCACGACGTCACCGCAGCGAAGCTTGACCGCTCGCTGGATGCCGTGGTGGAGGACTGCGTGAATGCCGTGGGCGTGGACGTGAACACCGCTTCGCCTGCGCTGCTCAGCCGCGTGGCCGGCGTCGGGCCTCTTCTCAGCGAGAACATCGTGGCCTACAGGAACGAGAATGGGCCGTTCGCCAAGCGCAGCGACCTCAAGAAGGTACCGCGGCTCGGCGCTAAGGCGTTCGAGCAGTGCGCCGGCTTCCTCCGTATCACCGGGGGAGCGGAGCCCCTGGACGCCTCAAGTGTGCACCCGGAAGCGTACTCCGTGGCACGAAGAATCCTGGTGGCCGCCGGTGGTGGACCCGCTAGTGTTTTGGATCCGCAGGCCTTCGTGGACGGCACTTTTGGGTTGCCCACGGTCAAGGACATCATGTCGGAGCTGGAGAAGCCCGGCCGCGACCCCCGTCCTGCGTTCAAGGCGGCGTCGTTCTCGGAAGGGATCGAGAAGATCTCCGACCTTAAGCCCGGCATGATCCTGGAAGGCACTGTTACCAACGTTGCCGCTTTTGGCGCGTTCGTTGACGTCGGAGTACACCAGGACGGGCTGGTTCACGTCTCGGCCCTATCCAACAAGTTCGTTTCGGATCCGCGGGAGATCGTGAAGTCCGGTCAGGTGGTCCGGGTCAAGGTGCTCGAGGCCGATCCTGAGCGCAAACGCATCTCCTTGACGTTGAGGCTCGACGACGAACCCGGCGCTGCTGGTGGGCGCACCTCCGGTGGGCGTGCTTCAGGCGGCCAGGACTCAGGTGGCCGAGGCTCCGGTGACCGTGCAGGTGGTCAGCGGGGCGGCGGCCAGCAGGGCCAGCGTTCAGGCCAGCCGGGGCAGGGCGCTCCACGGCAAGGACAAGGTGATCGCCGCCAGGGTGGCGCGCGACAAGGCAAGCCCCAGCAGTCCCAGGAGCCAGCCAACACGGCCATGGCCGAAGCATTGCGCAGGGCCGGACTCGGGAAATAACCCCCTACAGGCCGGCGGTCCTGGCTTCCCACACCACTGCATCCGAGGGCTGCAGAGCCGTGGGAAGCCAGCGGCCAATGCGTTGGAAAGCCTCGCGCCGAATGGGCTCTGGTGACAGGAAGATGTCGTGGAACGCGTTCGGTAACCGGCTAACGGTGACGGTGTCCGCCAAGGACAGCGACCGATGAGCCACGGCGTCGACGTTCAGCGCGACGTCGGCGGTGAGGGCATCGGCTGACCATTTTGGTTGCAAGTAACTCCTGTCCGAAAGCATGACGAGCACCGGAACTTCGATGCCCAAACCGGCTGCCACGGTGGCTTGGCCTCGGAACACTGCATCCAGGAAGGCCGGCGTAATGGGGAAGCCCCGGTCCGGCCGCCACTCAAGGTTGTAATCCCATTCGCCGTCCAGCGCCGCCGAGACAGCACGGGTATAGATGCCTGGATCCACGGGCGGCAGCGGGGCGAGCGGGTGGAGCTTTGCATGGAGCCCAATCAGGGGCGCAATCGCGCGCCGGCCAAGCTCGGTGGCCTGGAATTCCAGCCACGGACTGTTGAGGATCAGCGCGGAGGCAATGCCCGGGTGTCGGTGGGTCCACAGGCTAAGGGTGAGTCCGCCCGTTGAGTGGCCCAGCAAAATGAGGGGGCGGTCTTCGCCAGGAACACCGGAGCGGCCCATGGCTGAGAGTGCTGCGGCGATGTCGGCGTCGTAATCGGTGAGGTTGGTGACGAAACCCGGAACGAGCCCGGGGCGCAGGCTCCGGCCGTAGTTGTGGAGGTCCAGGGCATAGAAGCGCGCGCCGGCACGGTGCCAGAACTCAGCCAGATGGCGTTGGAAAAAGTAGTCGGACCAGCCGTGGACGTAGAGGACATCGGCGTCGATGCCCGCACCGTCCGGAACATCCAGCCCCTGTGGATCGCCGCCGAGGAAGCGCACCAAGGTGGCGACAGCGCCGCCGTCGAGCGTTAGCGTTTGCTGCTCAAAGCCTTCGCCAAGAATGTCCGGGGTCCACGCCTGGGTCATGCGTCTTTTTCCTTTTGCCAGGGCCAGCGGCCCGTGATTTCCAGCTCCAGGGAGAAGCTGAGGAACGTCCGGATCAGCACGATGATAGCCAGGACGCCAACGCTTTCAAAGGTGGGGGTGACTGCCACGGTGCGGATGATGTCGGCGGCCACCAGGAGCTCAAGCCCCAGCAGAATGGACCGCCCCAGCAGCTGCCTGTAGGAGCGGTACGGGGAGAACGGGGCGAGGCCGCTGGCCCGTTTCGGTTGGTATCCCCGGAGAGCCATCGGTAGGGAAACCAGGGTTCCAATCACCATGACAGCCACTCCGGCGGCGTCCATGTACCGGCCGACTTCTTCGATGATGTGCTGGAAATCCATGGCCCTCCCCGGTTAGGTGCGTGCCCTTACCGTCTCACAGAGCGGGCGCCGCATGCAGCAAGGTGTGGCCGACCCGGAGGCCGGCCACACCTGCTTGATGTCAGCGCAGAGGATCAGGGCTTGGCGCCCACGGCCTCCCACGCCTTGGTTCTGAGTTCGGCGCGTTCCTTGCGTGCCCCTATTGCTTCGTCCTGGCTGACGACAACAAACGTGGTGACCGTGCCGGGGGCGGCGCGGGCAACGAGGTCCATGTCGGCGCTGATGACGGTTGCCACCATGGCGTAGCCGCCGCCGGAGACAGCATCGCGGTGCAGGATGATGGGCTGCGTTCCGCCGGGAATCTGGATGGAGCCCACAGCGTAGCCGGCATCGACGATATTGGAAGGATCGGAGCCAGCACCGAATGGCTGCTCACGCTCCTTCCATTCCACGCCCGGCCCCGAGTACCGGAGGCCCATCCGGTCGGCCACGGGGGTGACCTTCCATTCGCCGTTCAGGAGGTTATCCTTTCCGGTGTCCGTGAGTCTGTGGTCGTAGAGGCCCATGACAATCCGCACGGATTGTGCTTTGTCAAAGGAGGGCCGGAAGGCGTCGGGCATTTCCTCAACGCCGGGGACTTCGCCGCGGGGCGCTCCCACCGGCACCACGTCCCCGGCTTCCAGCTTCCTGCCGTTGAGCCCGCCAATGCCGCCAAGGGTGTAGGTGGACCGGCTCCCCAGGACCACGGGGACGTCTATCCCGCCCCGGACCGCTATGTAGTAGCGCGTACCGCCCTGGATGACTCCGAAGCTCAGCTCATCGCCGGCGCTGAGCTGCAGGCGTGTCCACTGGGGCTGGGTTTCACCATTGACCTTGACCTCCACAGGGGCACCTGTGATCGCCACGATGGCATCGGCATCCGTCACCAGGACAGGACCAAGGTAGGTGCACTCCAAGACGGCATCCGTGGCTGGGTTACCCACCAAGGCGTTCCCGAGTTCGGCCGAGTACTGGTCCATGGAGCCGCTCTGAGGGATGCCCACGTTGTAATAGCCCACACGGCCCTGGTCCTGAACGGTGGTGGCCAAGCCTGGATTCTTGATACTAAATGCCATTGAGTGCCTCCATGAGTTCCTGGTTGTAGGCCTGCGGATCGGACAGGGCCTTGGCCGCATCGAAGATGACGGGGACTTGGCGGTAGCGGTAGCTTCCGTCCTCAACCTGAGCCTGGATGGCGTAGTACTCGTCCTCGGTGACCGGCTTGAACTTGACGATGTCACCGGGGCGGAAGAAGACCATGAAGTCCTCGAAGTCCGCCAGTGACTGCGCGGGATCGTAGATCGGGGCTGCCGCGACGCCGAACATCTGGTACCCGCCGGCACCCCGGACGGAGTAAATGGCTGCGAAGCATCCGCCGTGGCCCACCGTCAGCTTTGGCGTGTCCGTACGCGGGCTCAGGTACTTGGGCACCTGCAGTTGCTTCTCCCGCTCCACCAACTGGAAGAGGAACGGCAGGCCGGCCACGAAGCCCACCATGGACACAAGCCACGGCTGTTCGTGGTGGCGGCGGATGAACTCAGCGGCGTCCTGCAGGCCGTTGACCTTCGCTGCGTAGTCGAGGTCCGTACCGTCCGGTTCTTGGTGGAAGCCTTCACGGAATCGCTGGGCTACTTCCGCCGTGAAGGGATCGTCGTACCAGACGGGGACTTCGATGATCCGGGTTTCCAGCGACTGTTCGTCGTGGTTCTGCAGCTCGAGTTCGATGTTGCGAACAGTGGATTCAAGGCTCGACGGCGGCAGCACGTCAGGATTGAACCGCACCAGCAATGAGGCGTTGGCAGGGCAAATATCGACGACGCCGGCCAAGGCCGCGTCCGAGAGTTTCCTGGCAATGGACATGACTTTGAAGTTGGCCGCCAGGCTCATGGATTCGTCCACTTCGACGAACAGGAACTCGTCGCCGCCCCACGTGTAGCGGGCTTCTTTCAGGACAGGGCTTGGGGTGGTCATTTCGCCTCCAACAGATCGGGAGCGGACTCGATGAACTTGGAGTGATGGGTGACTGCAGCGAACTCGGGACGGGCCAGCAGCATTTTGTGCACCGGGACAGTGGTTTTGACGCCTTCAATGTGCACGTGATCCAAAGCGTCCAGGGTGGCCGCGATGGCCGCGTCACGATCGGCAGCGTGGACGATCAATTTGGCGAGCATGGAGTCGTAGTAGGGGCTCACCACGGATCCGGTGTCCACGCCGGTATCCACCCGGATTCCGTCGCCGGTGGGCCATTCGATGGAATTCAAGCGTCCGGGACTCGGGAAGAAGTTGTTGCCCGGGTCTTCGGCGTTGATCCGGCACTCAATGGCGTGCCCCGTGAAAGTGATGTCCTCCTGCGTCAGGGACATGGACCCGGTGCCGGCGATGAGCAGCTGCTCCCGGACAAGGTCCACTCCGGTGATCTGTTCGGTGATGGGGTGCTCCACTTGGATGCGGGTGTTCATCTCGATGAAGGCGGCCTCGTGGTTCCGGGGGTCGTAGAGGAACTCCACCGTGCCCGCTCCTTGGTAGCCACACTGTCTGGCAAGTTCCACGGAGGACTGGCGGATGGTCGCCCGCACGGAATCGGGGAGGTCCGGTGCCGGAGCTTCTTCAATGACTTTCTGGGAGCGCCGCTGCATGGAGCAGTCGCGGTCTCCCAAGTGGATGAAGTTGGTGCCATCGCCAAGAATCTGGACTTCCACGTGCCGTGCGTGCTCAACAAAGCGTTCCAAGTACACGGTGGGGTCGCCAAACACGGACGCCGCCTCGCCGCGGGCCATGTCGATGGTTTCCAGAAGCTCTTCTTCACTATTGACGAACCGGATGCCACGGCCCCCGCCGCCTGCGGATGCTTTGACCACAAGGGGATAACCGATGCCGGCAGCGATGGCTACGGCGTCTGCCTCCGGGTCCAGGGGACCGTCGGAACCGCGCAGTACGGGAACTCCGGCTTTATGTGCGGACTCGCGTGCCAGTGATTTGTTGCCCATCATGTCGATGGCGTCGGCATCGGGTCCCACCCAGATCAGTCCTGCGTCCGCTACTTTGCGGGCAAAGGAAGAGTTCTCGGAGAGAAAGCCGTATCCGGGGTGGACAGCGTCGCAGCCGGCGTCCAGCGCCGCGGCAATGATCGCGTCTTGATTGAGGTAGCTGGCAGGGGCTGGGGCGGGGCCAACCACCACGAATTCGTCGGCGGTTC
The DNA here is from genome assembly GCF_044756605.1 of Paenarthrobacter sp. NPDC091711. Lineage (NCBI taxonomy): Bacteria > Bacillati > Actinomycetota > Actinomycetes > Micrococcales > Micrococcaceae > Paenarthrobacter > Paenarthrobacter sp. NPDC091711. The sequence goes on along the minus strand of NZ_JBIVTF010000019.1, from coordinate 51,607 downwards.
GTGCGGCGAGGGAAGTGGAATCGGGTTCGCTGACGATAACCACGGTGCCGATGCCCATGTCCCGTGCCGTCCTGATGATCCGTACGGCGATCTCGCCGCGGTTGGCGATGAGCAGCTTCTTCATGATGGTCGCCTAACCTTCGCGTACGACGACGATGGGGTCGCCCGGGTTGACCATGTCGCCCTCGGCTACCTCGAACGATTCGAGGACACCCGCGACGTCGGACTGGATTTCGGTGAATTGCTTCATGATTTCCACGATGCCCAGGGTCTGTCCGACCTCGATCGTGTCGCCTTCATTGGCGAACGGCGGCTTGCCCGGGCCGGGCTTGCGGTAAAAGATGCCGGGGAGTGGGGAGACGATGGTTCCCATAGGGGTGTTCTCGCTTTCAGGGAGTGGGGGATCGTGAAAAACAGGAAAATCAGCGGGCGTCGAGGACGGCTCGGACAGCCGATGCCACCGCAACGGAATTGGGTGCGTCCGAGTGGACGCAGATGCTGCCGAAGGTGATGTCCAATTCGGTGCCGTCCACGGCGAGGACGGGACCGCCGTCGAGGGCTTTTTGTACGCGGTTGGCTGCTGCCTCCGGGTTGGTGGGCTCGGGGCGGCGCTGGATCAACAGCTCACCGGCCGGACCGTAGTTGAGGTCCACGTACAACTCGGGGATGAACTCCACGCCCATGGCCCTGCACACGGACTCATGCGCGGTCCCCGCCAGGCCGAAGAACGAGACGCCGAACAGCTTGGCAGTGCCTGCAGCCGCGGCCATGAGTTCCTCGTCGCCGGCCAGCATCCCGTACAGGGCGCCGTGCGGTTTGATGTGGTTCAGGGCCAGGCCATGCTTGGCCAGGAAGGCAGTCAGTGCACCGGTTTGGTAGAGGATGATGGACTCGACTTCTTCCGGACGCAGCACCATGCGGCGGCGGCCGAAGCCCACGGGATCAGGCAGGCCGGGGTGGGCGCCAACGGCCACTCCGTGTTCGGCAGCAAGCTCCACGGTCCGGTTCATGACATCGGGATCGCCGGCGTGGTAGCCGCAGGCAACGTTGGCCACATCAATGATGCGCATCAGCTGCTCGTCATTGCCGAATTCGTGAAGGCCCACGCCTTCGCCCATGTCCGAGTTCAACAGCACGGACTTCACAGAGTTGGAAGCAGAGGCGCTGGAAGCAGGAGTGCTGGACGCAGAGGTGTTGGGGGTCACATTCGTTTGCATGGGGCCAACGCTATCCAAGCGCGGCACGCATAGTAATTGTGCAGGCTGCTGAATATGACGATGCGGATTATGATGTCTGCACTATCAGGCGAACATCTGCCTGCAGCTCGTGGAGGCCCAAATGCGTATTTCGGACTTGGTGGATGACCCTGACCTGAAGATTTCCCTGCGGGTGCCCGGAAGTCCAGGCCGCTTGGCGAGGCCCATCACGTGGTGCGCCCCCACGGAACACATGGACCCCACGCCGTTCCTCAGCGTCAATGCCCTGGTGCTGACCAACGGCATGGGCCTCAACGTGAAGGACTACCGGATTTGGGAAGCGTACGTGGAGCGGCTCCTGGCTGTGCCGGTCTCGGGGCTTGTGTTCGGGTTGGGCGCTGCGCACAGCGAACTTCCTGCCGGCCTGGTGGAAGCCTGCGAAGCGCACGGCCTTCCCCTGTTGGAGCTGCCACCCGAGGTGCCGTTTGTCTTGGTCATGCGCCACGTGGAGCACGTCATCGCCACCGACCGGTACGAGGAGCTGCGGTCCGGCTGGGAACTGGCGGACGAGTGCACCCGGCTCGCCGCCGATGGGCGCTCGTTGGCCACAGTCCTGGAGCGCGTTGCCACGTTCGTTCACGCACGGGTGACGTTGGTGGACGACGTCGGCTTCGAACTTATCGGGGCAGGAGACGCCGCCGGAGGTACTGCGCGAACAACCCTGCGCATCCCCAGCGGCGAATCGCAGCGTTTCCGGCTCATGATCGAGGGCATCAAAAGCACGGTGGTGCTGCAGCCCATCCTGGGTCCCGTAGCCGCTGTCATTGCCATGCAACTCAGCTACACCTTGGGTTCCCGTTCGCCGCTGCACTCCCGTGAGGCCGCACGGTTCATGGAAGCGCTCTACGAGGATCGCGGCATCACACCCGCGCAGCTGAAACGTTTGGCCGTGGACACTGGATTTGCCCCCGAAGAGACCTGGGGGTCGGTACTGATCGGCGCTTCCAAGGACATTCCGCGGTTGAAACTCCGTGCCATTGCGTGGCGGGCCAGGGTGGGGTTGGAGGCGAACTTCGGCATCGTCAGATTCATGGAGGAGAAGGGCCTCACCACCTTGTTGGTGCAGCAAAAGCGGGGAACGTCCGGGTTGTTGGCCATGGTCCGGGACTTCTTCAAGGATGCTCCGGAACTGGCTGTGGTGGTCACCGAGTCCAGCACCCTGAACGAGCTGCCACTGGCGTTGAGCCTCGCCAGGCGTCATGTGGGCTCACCCGGCGTCCGGACGGCTCCGCTCGCCGACCTGACCGGAATTGTGCAAGGGCTCCCGAGCGCAGGGTTGGTGGCCATGTCGCAACGCCTGTTGGCACCCTTGGAGTCCGAAGGCGGCACGGCACTGCGGGAGACACTCGACTCGTACTTGAGGCACAGCGGCAGTTCCAGGGAGATCTGCGATGAACTCTTCATCCACAGGAACACGCTGACGTATCGGATGCGGAAGATCGAGGATGCCTTGGGTCTGGACCTGGCCGACGGCGAAGTCCGCGCCACGTGCCTGCTCGCCCTGAGTATCGTTGCGGCGCACGCGTGAGGTAAATGTGCAATCTGCATAAACCGAAGGTGTTCTTTTAGGCGACGGCCCGATACCGACTTGTGCGCTGCGTCACTAACGTCAGTTCACGGGCCATGTTGCCCGCCAGCTATGGAACCGCTCCCCAAGAGGTTTCATCACGGCGGCAGGAATCCGGGCCCACTCCGTTCGCCTGAACCCTAGGGGTTACTTTGTCCTACGCAAATTACGTCATGCCCGAAGCGCGCCGTGCTCCGCGCTGGTCCCTGACCATGGCATGGTGGGCCTTGTTCTCAGCCATGTTCTGGATCTACGTGGCGGTGGCTTCCGCCAATGCAGTTGGCACCGTCAACACCATCATCGGCATGATCCTGACCATCGCCAGCTACGGCATCATCAACCTGGTCCTCTCCCGCTACGCCGCCCGGACAGGGCTCACCGTCGAGCTCCTCTCCCGGACCCTCTTCGGAATCGTCGGATCCGCGCTCGCATCCCTGATCTTCGCGGCCACGGCCATCTACTACGCCGTGTTCGAAGGGTCCATCATCGCGGTGGCGTTCCAAAAATTCTTCGGCGGTGAAATCACCATGTGGTACGCCATCGTGGTGATCTACGCCTTGCCGCTGGTTGCCGGTGGAGTGCAGAACTGGCTCGACCGCCTCAATGGCTGGTTGCTGCCGCTGTACTTCGCAGGGCTGGTGGCCGTCGTTGTCGCCGCCACCGCTATCCGCGGTTTCCCGGTCAGCTTCCCCGAGGGCGTCGCCGACGGTCCCATCCCGGGCTGGCTGACCTCCTACCTCATTTATATGGGCGTCTGGATCATGATGATGTACACGTTCGACTACGCACGGATGGCCCGTAAGAAGGATGAGAAATTCCATGGCCGGATCACCTTTGGCTGGGTTTTCTATGCCTTCACTTTCGGCATCAACGGCTTGGTGGGCATCTACATCATGAGTGCTTGGGGGCTGGCCGGTACAGAGACCGGGGTGGTGGACGCGTTCATCTCCTCTTTGGGAATCTTCGGCGTCCTGGTGATCTTCATCTCCCAAACCCGCATCAACACCGCCAACTACTATCTGGCTTCATCCAACCTGGACGCCTTCGCCACCAGGGTGTTCCGGTTGGCGTTGCCCCGTTGGGTCTGGGTGATCGTAGCTGGAGCTATTGCATACCTGCTGATGCTGACCGACGTGCTCTCTTATCTGCTCAAAGCGCTGGCCTGGCAAGGCGTCTTCGTTACCGCGTGGGTTGCCATCGCTCTGGTCTATATCGCGTTGAACCGCAAGAACGTCAACGAGGTGCCGGAGATCCGCCGCGACCGTCTGAGGGCGTTCAGCCCGGGGGCGGCGGCCTGGCTGCTGGCATCAGGAACCGGCATTCTGCTCACCGAGCAGACGGCTGTCCCGGTTCTGGCCCAACTTGCGCCTTTGATAACAGTGGCCCTCGCTGCCGGTGGCTATTTTGTGGCCTACCGGCTGCAGAAACCGCCTGCCATGGACATCTCGGAGGACGTCCACGTGGACGAGGAACAACTCGTCTAGGCAGCACTCCTCCCACAGAACAGACAACGACGGCGGCAGTCGGGTTCGGTAACTACGGAACCCGGCTGCCGCCGTCGTGCGTTGGTGAACGGTACCGCTACTGCGCAGGCGCCGGAACCGGGAAGAAGACCCGGGGATCCTGCAGCAACGCGGGGTAGTCGAAGTCGGTGCGCTTGATCACGTTGGTGACTTCGAAGTTGCGTGCGAAGCGGCCATCAACAGTGATGGGGCGGCCCTGAATCAGGCCGACGGCGAAGATTTTGCCACCGTCAAAGGGCACAGCGAGCTCGGTCTTGCCGGGCAGGGTGTTGAACGCCTGCTCCTGTGCTTGACGCTTGCGCGTGGGCTTCTTCTCCTGTTGCTTGACGGGCCGCTTCTTGGGCCCCTTTACCTGGCGGCGGGACTTCTCCTCGGCGTACACGAACTGGTATTCGTCGGGATCCGAGGGGGCTGCGGTGCGGGCTTTTCCGTGCGGTGGCATGGCCACGGTGGTGAGCTGCTCCGGGCGGAGGTCCTCCACGTTGGAGCGCAGAATGAGCAGGCGATCCTCTTCCGGGTCTTCCGGGTGGAACTCGTGCTTGGGTTCCGGCCACACGTACTCGAGTTTTTCCTCGGTGCCGGGGAAAAGCTGGGAGTAGTGCTTGGGGTCTTTGGTGATCAGCTTGGAGCGGTGGCTGAGGTGCAGGTCCTCATGCCCGAGCCATGGCGGCATGATGATCCTGGAGGCGTAATCCGGGTGTGCGGCCTGCGGGGCGAACTCGGCAATGTTGTCCCGGGTGTTGTCCGGGTGGCCGCGTTTCATCCACTCGTCTGCCATGGCGATGCCGTACATGGTGAGAGCCGGGACGTGGCCCATCCACATGCGGACGGCGGGGTGCTGCTGCCAACCGTACTCCGGGATGACCAACGCGCGGAGGACCTGGAGTGCTTCGACGCGCTGTTTGCCGAGCCTTGAAGTGTCGAGCGCCGCGGCACTCTCACGGAAATCGGCGAAAGGGAGGAAAGTCTGCATCCTTTCAGTTTGAGGGGTGGCGGGGGTCAGAACCAAGTTCAGTGCCGCGGGACACGCTCCCGGGTTGGGGCCTAGAGTTGCAGGGTGGAAACTTTTGGCGAGAAAACTACTGCCCCGGCGCTTCCTGTTGCCGAATTGCACCTGCACATCGAAGGGACTCTCCAGCCAGAGCTGATCTTTGCTCTGGCCGAACGAAACGGCATTGAACTGCCGTACCAAGACATTGAGGAACTCAGGGAAAAATACGAGTTCACTGACCTGCAATCGTTCCTGGACCTTTACTACGCCAATATGGCCGTCCTGCAGACCGAGCAGGATTTCACCGACATGACACGTGCCTATCTGAAGCGGGCCGCCGCCGGGGGAGTGCGTCACGCGGAAATCATGATGGATCCCCAGGCGCACACTTCCCGGGGAGTGGCTTTGGAGACCTGCGTCAATGGCGTGGCCAACGCCTTGGCCACCTCCGAGGAAGACTTCGGCGTCAGCACCCTCCTCATCGCGGCGTTCCTGCGCGACATGTCCGAGGACTCGGCGCTTGAAGTTCTGGACCAGCTCCAGGCGATGCACGCTCCGATCGCAGGCATCGGCCTGGACTCCGCAGAGGTGGGCAATCCGCCGTCGAAATTTGAGCGCCTTTACCAGCGCGCCGGCGAGGCGGGCTTGCGACGGATCGCGCACGCGGGCGAGGAAGGACCTGCGTCCTACATCACCGAGGCCCTGGATGTGCTTCACGTTGAACGGATCGATCACGGCATCCGGTGTATGGAAGACACGGACGTGGTGCAGCGGCTCGTAGCTGAACAGGTTCCCCTCACGGTTTGCCCGCTGTCCAACGTCAGGCTCCGCGCCGTGGATAAGCTGGCTGACCATCCTTTGCCCGAAATGCTCGCGATCGGCCTGAACGTTTCCGTGAATTCGGACGACCCCGCCTACTTTGGCGGCTACGTGGATGAGAACTTCGAGCAACTGGTGAAGGTCCTGGAATTCTCGGTGCCGGAGCAGGCCACCCTGGCAGCCAATTCCATCCGGTCCTCCTTCGCCAGCGACGCCCGTAAAGCGGTGCTGTTGGACGAGGTCGCGGAGTGGGTCAAGGCGTCCGTTACCACCGCCTAAGGCACGGCAGCCGAGACCTGCACATCACTTGCGGGGTCCGGCATGTCACACTCAGTCACGACACACGGTGTTTACCTTCCGCAGTCGCGGGAATTAACAATTCATTGGCAAACTTCTAGGGAGTATCCACCGTTGAAGGAGAAGCATGGGCGCGAATACCGCCGAGAACACCAACCTTCGTCTGAAGGCCGTCCTGGACATCCTTGCTGAAAGCGTATGGTCCGGGGCGACGCTGAACGCCGGCGAGGTGCTGGCCGAAGCGATCGTCCGAGTACCTTTCAATGACCACGAGGCCGAGCTTCTCAGTGGCGGCATTCCCCGCGGCCACAAGACCCTGACGTCGGCTTCGGCCAAGCTGGTCAAGGCCGGCTGGCTGGTCAAGGGCCGTTCGGGGTGGACCATTCCGGAAGACGGCCTGCGCGCGACGGTCGCCTTCCCTGACGCCGCGGCATTTGGTGCAGCGCTCGACGCCGGAACTCCGGTTCCTGCCGACGTCGCCGTTCCGACGGCCCCGCCTGTGAAGCCCCAAGCAAAGAAGGCAGCTGCAGCCAAGAAGGCCGCTCCTGCCAAGAAGACAGCTGAGCCGAAAGTCGCTGCGGCCAAGGTTTCCGCGCCGCGGGCCAAAGCGGCAACAGCCAAGGCTTCCGCCGCTGCAGCTGCCCCTGTCGCAAAGAAGTCCACCCGCAAGGCGCCGGCGAAAGCAGCGGCGGCGTCCGCCGTCGAGACCCTGCCGCAGCCGGACGCCGTGGCGATTGCCGGTGACTTCAACAAGATCCTTGGAGCAGCCGAAGACTGGGCGCCGCAGTATGACGAGGCCCAGATGGAGTTCAATCCCGTCGTCCAAGTGTGGACGTTGACGGCTGAACTGCCTGCCGGCTTCTACACCTACAAGATCGCGCTGAACCGTTCGTGGGACGAGAACTATGGTGCGTTTGGAGCCCGTGACGGCGCGAACCACGAGTTGAACCACGACGGCGGCCCCGTCACCATCACGTACAGCCACGCGACACGGGACATCGTGATCGGCTAGGTCTCCGTAGCTCGGAACCCGCCCTTGTTCGCTCTTCTCTCCGTTCAACGGGGAGCGGGACGGGCAAGGGCAGGTCTGGTTAAAGTGGACTCATGACTGACGAAACCCTTCGCCTCACAGCCCGTATCACCGGTGTGGTCCAAGGCGTGGGTTTTCGCTATTGGACTGCCCGGAAAGCTGACGAGCTCCTGTTGACCGGCACAGTCCGAAACGATCACGACGGCTCAGTGCAATTAGTGGCCGAAGGGGAAACCGGGAACGTCAGCGACTTCACGGGCTGGCTTCACTCGTCGCGCGTCCCGGGCCAGGTGGCGGACGTTGACTTCCAGATTTCCCAAGCCACCGGGGAGTTCGACGACTTCCGGATTATCGATTAGCGCCTAAGCCGCTGCTACGCCCCCGGCGACGCCGTGGTGAGCCCGGATTCCATGGCGGCAAGTAGTAACTCTTGGTCGTACGCCACCAAGGTGTCGGACTGCAGCCGTATGGCTGTGGCCAGGTGAATAGCGTCCGCGCTCCGAAGCTGTCTCGGCAACGCCGCGGCATACATGAGATCTGAACGAGTCACGTCAACTAGATTGATGCCGGCCAAAACGGCGTTGACAACGTCGAACGGCATACTCCTGCGACGAGCCGCACAGTGCATCTCCGTGTACAGGAGCATTGAGGCCACGAGTTGCCCGCCTGATCTGGCTAACTCGGAAAGATATGCGGCAGCGGCCGCAGATTCCCGCTCATCGATGACCAGCTTCAAGAAAGCCGACGTGTCAACGTAAACGATCACCGGTCGCCGCGCAGATCGGCCAAGATATCCACTGTGGTCATTTCGCTGTGGGTGCGAGGAACAATTGTGAAGTCCACCGGGGACTCACTGGCCGGCCGGACGCTCCCTGCTTGGAGCAAACGCTCAAAAGGCGAAGCTGACGGTGGAATGAGGGTGGCCGTCACCTCGCCGTTGTTGGTGACGTCAATGACTTCGCCATTCTTGACGCGTTCAAGAATCTTGCTGCTCTGGTTGCGCAGTTCGCGGTGCGGAATAGTTGTCATGATCTGCCTCCGTAGCAATCGTAGCACCCTGGGTGGAGGGGCTTCTTCCGGAGTCGTTCAGGCGGGCAAAGCGGCTGTCCGCGTCGCTTCGATGTAGTGCTCCAACTGCTTCAACGCGGGCTGCGAGGAAGCATCACGGACGGCGTCGGCACCCACAGCATTGGCAACAGCCAAAGCGTGCGAGTGCTCCAGGCCGGACTGGAGCGCCAGGACCAGAGCTGCGCAGAAAGCATCCCCGGCTCCGATGGTGTTGACAATATCGGTAACCCGTACGGCGGGCGCTTCGGCGACGCGTTCGCCGTCCACGAAGATCGCCGAACCCTCACCGCCGTAGGTCACGGCCACCAACGGCGCATCGCGGAGGGCGGGGATCAGTTCATACTCGGTCTCGTTCACGATCACCAGGTTGCAGCGTTCCAGCAGTTCCGGAATGAGGGGCATTGCGGGGGCAGCGTTCAGTGCGAAGAATCCCTTGGCACGGCGAGCGGCTTCCAGCACTACGTTCTGGTCCACTTCCAGTTGGCAGAGAACGGCCTCGTCGTCGTCGAAGTCCACGCCATCCAGGGCCACAGAAGCGTTGGCTCCCGGGCACACCACAATCTGGTTCTCGCCTTCGCCGTCCACCAGCACCAAGGCGGTTCCCGTGGCGGAGTCCACCCGGGCGATGTCCTGGACGTCGACGCCGGCCCCCGCCATCGCGGTGATGAGACTGAGTCCCGCTTCATCGTGGCCCACGGCCCCCACCATGCGGGACCTTCCTGCCAGTCGGGCGGCAGCGACGGCCTGGTTGGCGCCCTTGCCGCCGGGCTGCTGGCGGAGAACGCCGCCGCCCACGGTTTCACCGGGGGAGGGGAGGCGGTTGGCTGTGGCGGTGATGTCCAGGTTGATGCTGCCAACCACGGTGAGGGTGGGGGAGGAATTGGGCGCAGAAGACTGAGGGGTGGTGCTCATGGGAGGTCCTTTTCGGGAGATTGGCTGAGGCGGGATTTCAGGAGGACTGGATGACGGAGAGGTGCCCGGCCTTGGCAGCCACCAGGCACTTGGCCAGATAGAACGGGGCGCCATTTCGGCGCACGTATTGCGTGAGGACCAGAACGGGATCGGACGGACGGAGCCCGAGCAGTTTCGCGCGGCTGGGGCCGGCCGTGCTGAGGCTGATCTGGCATTCGCCGGGGCCAAGGGGTGCGCCGGGCAGTCCGCTGAGAACTTCCAGGAGCGTTGACGCGGGAAGCGTGGGAGCCTCGGCGGCTTCGGCCAAAGCTTCGGCCTCGGGGATTCCTTGGGCTACGTTCTCCTGGAGATGCGCCAGGGGCTCGCCGTTCCTGATGAGGACGCTTTCCCAGAACCACACGTCCTCGTCAGGCTGCACGCCAATGCCCGGCGCCACGAATTCGGACGCCGGCTGCTTGATGGCGGCTACCCGTTTGACCTGAATGTCCTGGTCCTGCCCGCCAAGAAGCTGATCGAACGGGCGGATGTGTTCTATGCCGATGCGGGGGAGCGAATCGGCAACAAAGCGGCCCACTCCACGGCGTGCCCGGGTGAGGCCGTCTTCCTCAAGCAACATCAGCGCTTCCCGGATCACGGTGCGGCTGACGTCCATCATGGTTCCGAGCTCAGTCTCCGTGGGGAGCAGCGAACCTGGCGGCAGGATCTTGGTCCGGATCGCTTCGGCGATGCGGGAGTAGGCCGCGACGCGCAGGGGCTGCCCTGGTTGGGTAGCGATGGGCCGGGACAGGAACTGGACGGCGTTGTCGGTCAAGGGTGCCTCACTTGAGATGGGTTACCGATACTGTACCGGATGACTGTGATAGGTTGCACAAGCTCGTAATACATGCTTGTATAACAACTCACATCTCGTGGCGCCGCCCCGCGCCCTCGGACAAAGGAGTTTGATGTGAACATCCCCACCGCCACAGGCACGCAGCCTGGAGAACCGCAGGCTGTAGCCTCAGTGGACCCCAACATGGCGTCTGACCAGGGCCGCTTCCAAGGCAAAGCCGCCGCACTGCTGATCACCACGCTGGTGCTCGCCGTCCTGGCCTTCCAGCTCAACGCCAGCATGATCACCCCTGCGCTCCCACACATCGGCTCCTTCTTCGGGGAGACGCCGGAAGCCGTGGCCCAGGTCCAGTCCATGTTCTTCCTGGCCGGCGCCATCTCCGGGCCCGTCATCGGCCGTTGGAGCGACTTCATCGGCCGCCGCAACGCACTCCTGCTGGTGCTGGCCATCATGGGCGCCGGAACAGTGCTGTGCATCTTCGCCCCCACCCTGCCGTTGCTGGTAACCGGCCGCTTCATGCAGGGTGTCTCGAGCGCCATCTTTGCGCTCTCCTACATCGTCCTCAACGAGTACCTGCCTGCCCGACTTTTCGGCACCTCCATCGGCATCATCGCTGCCATCAACGGCGGGGTCGGCGGCGTGGATGGATACTTCGGCGGACTCATGGCTGAGACCCTGGGCTTCCAGTCGATCTTTGTCGCAGTCCTTGTGCTGGCCGCGATCGCCGTCGTATGCGTCATCAAAGTGGTCCCGGGCGGTAAGTCCGCCGTCGCTCCCGGCCGGATGGATTGGTGGGGCGCAGGTTCGCTGTCCGTGTTCCTGGTGTTCATCACGTACTTCGTCTCCACGGGCTCTTCAGCAGGATGGACCTCACCCGCTGCCCTCGGCCTGCTCGCCGGCAGCATTGCATCCTTCACGGCCTTCTGGCTTATTGAGAAGAAGCGCGCAACCCCGTTGGTAGCTGTCCACCACCTCCGTTCACGCCAGGTGTGGCCCGTCATCGCCACCACTGTGCTGACGCTCGCGGGCATCTTCGCCATCATCAACTTCACCGTGGTGCTGCTGAGCCAGGACAAAGAAAACGGCTTCGGCCTCACCGCGTCCGTTGCTGCCCTGCTCTTCCTCACCCCGGCAGCGCTCATCGGCGTCTTTGCGGCACCGTTGGCCGGCTGGATCGCCGACCGCCGTGGCTGGATCAAAACAGTTCGTGTTGGCACCGCCACCAGCCTGGCCTGCGCAATCGTTGCGGCGCTCTTTGTCCACAACCAGATCGCTGTACTCATTGCCATCGCGGCGCTGGGCATCTTCTACAACGGCTTCTTCCTCACGGCCATCAACGGCCTGTCCGTCCTGCTCTCGCCCAAGGAAGCGCCTGCCGCTTTGCCGGGCATCAACGGTGCCTCCTTCGGCATCGGGGCGAGCCTCGGCGTCGTGGTTGTTGCGCCTTTCGCAGGCCAAGGCACCGCGGCAGGATACTCTGCAGCCCTGTGGATTTCGGTGTCCATCACCGCCCTCGCGTTCATCGTCAGCCTCTTCATCGCCGCCCCCAAGGGCGAAAAGATCTAACGCACGACGCCGGAACGCGGCTTCGCGTGCCACCTCACGGCTGGTTCGCCAGCCCCACCGTCAAACCCGCTACACCTGAAACGAGAGACATCATGACCCAGCCCGCCCCCTTCTTCCTTGACTGTGACACCGGGATCGACGACGCCCTCGCCCTGGCCTACCTCCTGGCTTCCCCAAGGGCGGACCTCGTTGGCATCGGCACTGTGAGCGGCAACGTCAGTGCGGCTGGCGGAGCCCGGAACACCTTGGACCTGCTGAACCTGGCCGGCCACCCGGACATCCCCGTGGCTGTGGGTGCGCACGATCCCCAGGTTGGCACTTTCCATGGTGGCGCTCCGCACGTCCACGGCGACAACGGCATCGGCGGGGTGGACCTCGTCCCGTCCGAACGTGAACCGGTGGAAGCAACAGCGGCCGAGCTGTTGGTCCAATTGGCCCGCCAGTACGCGGGGGAGTTGCGCCTGGTGGCCATCGGTCCGCTGACCAACATCGCCGAGGCCCTGCGCCTGGAACCAAAACTTCCTGAGCTGATCGCCGAAGTCACCATCATGGGCGGCGCGGCCTTGGCTCCGGGAAACATCTCACCCGTGGCCGAAGCCAACATCGCCAATGACCCCGAGGCCGCTGCCGAAGTCCTGGCCGCAAGCTGGAAAGTGACGCTGGTGCCGTTGGATGTGACCATGACCAACGTCCTGGAGGAAAACCACCGTCAGGAACTGCTGGCCACCGAGCACCCGGTCTCGCAGGCGCTGGGCGAAATGCTGGGCTACTACTTTGGCTTCTACGTCGACATCTTCGGGCGGGCTTGCTCGGCCATGCACGATCCCCTCGCCGCGGCCATCGCCGTCAGGGGAGTGGAGCTCGCTCTCGCCCCGACCGTCCGCGTCCAGGTGGACACCACTGACGGACCCGGCCGCGGCCAGACGGTTTGCGATCTCCGCGGCCAGTACGCGGGGTTCCCGGCACAGAGCGGTGCCCGTTGCCGTGTGGTGCTGGAAATCGGCGAAGACTTCGCTCCGCACCTGCTCGGAACCATGCAGGCGGCCTGGCTTACTGAAGCCCAGGCCGCGGCACCCGTCGCCTGACTGACGGCAGACTGAGGATCGACGACGACGGCGGCAGCGGCCCGCCGTCGTCGTCCTTCTTTAATGTGTTCACGTGTACATGAGTGAGCCGGGTGTGGTCAGTTTCTCGCCGGTTTCGAGCCATGTCTTGAGGCCGGAGAGGATCATGGGCCAGCCGCCGTAGAGCTGATCGTTAGCACCTTCGCGGAGCTGATCGTGCGTGACGGTGAGGTGGCATGAGTCGCCGACGGGTTCGATCTCCCACGTGATCCGTGACGTCCCCTCCGCCTTCACGTCCTCGCCCCAGAGCGCCCGCATGGTTTGGACGAGCCGGCGCGGGGGATCGACTTCAATGTTCTCGCCCTCGCCCAATGGAGCACCCGCTTTGTCGTTATGCATCTCGAAGCGGCTGCCCGGAGTCCAGTCCGAGGTGAAGGTGTTTCCGAACTGGTACTTGCTGCGGATCTCGCTATCCGTGATGGCTTCCCAGAGCCGCTCCGGAGTGGTCTTGATGTAAATCTCGAAGATCTTTTCCATGGGACTTTCCAATCTGGATTTGAGGTCGCTGAGGGCAGCGGCCCATGGTTCTGCGTATTTACTCACCCAACGATCGTGGATGAGGCGGATGGGCACCGGGTTCAGGAAGTGCAGCTTTTCACGCCCCCGACGGCGGGTGACCACCAATCCCGCATCCTCCAGCAGCTTGAGGTGCTTGGCGATGCCGAAACGGGTCATCTCGAACCGGGCTCCCAAGGCAGAGGCAGACTGACCGTCCTCGCGGAACAGCTCATCCAGCAGTTCCCTGCGGGTTGGATCTGCCAAGGCCTTGAACACTACGTCCATGGATTCAGAATAGGTGACCATTTGGTCACGTGTCAACGGATTTTTAGCGAGGTCGCGGGAACGCTGCGGGATCGCTGTCCCTGTCCGTGTGTATTCGCATGCTTCCCACGATCTCGGCGGGACCTCGCTCTCCTGACTTTTGGGCAGAGAGTTCCGATAGTTTCCATAAATGGCCGGAAACTTACTCGCTTCACCACTCGTCTGGGCCTGCTATCACTGCGATCTGCGACTCCGAAACACCCCTTATTCAGCCGCAATTCCCTTATTTAGACACTCCAAGATTACTCACGAGTTTCGGATAGTAGCCTGTTGTTATTGCGTAAACTTTACGATAGTTTCTCACTGTGATGTGCGTCGCACTGTGGTTCAGGGCGACGAAGGCCGAGTGAAGGACAATGATGACCATCCACCCTGAGGACGCGCGGATTTCCGAGGCGCGGCTGCAGCAACTGCATCGACGAATAGGCGGCATTGCCTACGGCGGAGATTACAACCCCGAGCAATGGCCGCGCGAAGTATGGCTCGAGGACGCCAAACTCATGCAGCAAGCAGGAGTGAACCTGGTGACCCTGGCGGTGTTCTCCTGGAGCCGGTTGGAAACCACTGATGGCGTCTTCGACTTCAGCTGGCTGGACGATGTTATGGACCTGATGCATGAGCACGGCATCGGCGTTGACCTCGCTACACCGGACGCCGTTCCGCCGGCATGGCTGGTGGAGCAGCACCCGGACATGATGCCGGAACGCGCCGATGGCAGCATCTTCGGTTTCGGATCCCGCCAGCACTTCGACGTTTCCCACCCCGTGTACCGGGCCAAGTCATTGGCCCTTACGGAGAAGATGGGGGAGCGCTACGCCAATCATCCTGCCCTTCGCATGTGGCACGTCGGGAACGAATACGGTCCGGTGTCCTACGGTCCGTGGGCTGAGAAAGCGTTCAGGGAATGGCTGCAGCGTAAATACTCTTCGCTAACTGAACTGAACGAGGCCTGGAGCACCGCTGTTTGGGGTCAGCTCTACTCGGACTGGAACCAGGTTCGCGTCCCGGAGCAGCCCCGCACATGGTCCAACCCCTCGCGCCGCTTGGACTTCCATCGGTTCACCTCCGACAGCATGCTGGAACACTTCACGGCAGAACGGGACATCCTACGCCGGCACAGCCCGGATTTGCCGATCGTCACCAACTTCATGCGCTTCTACAAAACCAACGACTACTGGGCTTGGGCCGCTGAAGAAGACGCCGCCGCGCTGGATATCTACCCGGACCCACGCGAAGAAAACGCCCATATTGCCGCGGCCTTGAACTTTGACCTCATGCGCTCACTGCGGAACGGCCAGCCGTGGATGGTGATGGAGCAGGCCACCGGCGCGGTCAGCCAATGGTCCGTCAACGTCTCAAAGCTTCCGGGCAAGATGCGCCTGGGTTCATATCAAGCCATAGCCCAAGGAGCGGACTCCATCCTCTTCTTCCAATGGCGTCAGGCCAAAGGCGGGACAGAGCGTTACCACTCGGCCATGGTGAGCCACGCTGGTCCGAACACCCGGATTTTCCGGGAAGTGTGCGAGCTCGGCCAGGAGCTGAAGTCCTTTGGCGATCTGACAGGCACGCGGTCAACGGCGAACGTGGCCATCATGTTCGACTGGGACTGCTGGTGGGCGTTGGAACTGGGCAACTCACCCCGCTCGGACCTGAACTATGCGCAGGAAGTCCTGCGTTTCTACCGCCCACTTTTCGACGCCAACATCACCGTTGATTTCGTCAACGCCAGCAGCGACCTCTCCCCGTACAGTCTGGTGATCATGCCGGCGTCGTACCTCCTCACGGACCACGCCGCCGGGCGTATCGAAAACTACGTTGCCGATGGCGGGCGACTGATGGTCTCCTACCTCTCCGGCATCGTGGATCAGAACAACACCATCCGACTGGGCGGCTACCCGGGCGCCTTACGGAACGTCCTGGGCGCGTGGAGCGAAGAGATGCATCCGCTCGCTGGAGAAGACGAGCAAGTAAAACTCGCAACATCCGACGGCGGAACCTCCTCTGCGAGCTACTGGACGGAGCATCTGCATGCCGAAACGGCGGAGGTCCTGGCCAGCTACTCATCTGGTCGCTTGTCCGGAACGCCGGCAGTCACGCGTAATTCGTTTGGCCTCGGCACCGCCATGTACCTGTCGGCACGCGTGGACGACGGCTTCCTGAACCGGCTTCTCGACGACGAGCTCCTCGCTGCCGGTGTGGAACCGGAACTGAAGACGCCTGCGGGGGTTCAGGTCCGACGTCGTACTGGCACCAGCGCTGACGGCACCGCCAAGAGCTTCCTCATGGTGCTCAACCACAACGACGCACCGTCCAGCGTGGACGTGCTCGACGGCGGCACGGACCGGATCAGCGGACGCGCGGTTGAAGGGTCTGTTGAGATCCCTGCCAACGGCGTCCTGATTCTCGACGAAACAGCAGGGTAGGAGGCGAACCATGGCACTTCGACTGGATGTTCCACCCAAGGTGGTCCCGGGCGCTGAGCCCGGTAGGGCGAAGAAGCGGCGCGACAAGCCCGGGAGCTGGAAACTGGCCATCAAACGCGACTGGCGTTTGTACACGCTGCTTGCGTTGCCGTTGCTGTACTTGCTGATTTTCAGGTACTTGCCGATGGCGGGCAACGTGATTGCCTTCCGCCAGTTCCAGCCCGGCGGCAGCATCTTCGGTGAGAAGTGGGTTGGCCTCAAGTACGTCACCCTTTTCATCAACGATCCCAGCTTCTGGCAGGCGTTCCAGAACACCATCATCCTGGGTGTTCTGACCTTGGTGTTCTGCTTCCCGATGCCCATCATCTTCGCGCTGTTGCTCAATGAGCTGAGGTCGCAGAAGTTCAAGAAGTTCGTGCAGACGGTGGCCTACCTGCCGCACTTCATGTCCGTGGTGATTATCGCCGGCATGATCCTGCAGAACTTCTCCATGAACGGCACCGTGAACCAGATCGCGGAATCCCTGTTCGGCACCACCGTGAACTTCACCCAGGATCCGGGCTGGTTCCGGCCCATGTACATCAGCTCCGAGGTGTGGCAGACCATGGGGTGGGGCGCCATTCTCTATCTCGCCGCACTGACGCGGGTGGACGAGTCCCTGTATGAGGCCGCACGGATCGATGGCGCCAACCGCTGGCAGCAGACCTGGCACGTGACCCTTCCCGCCATCAGGCCGACCATCATCACACTTCTGATCCTGAACATCGGCACGTTCATGGCTGTCGGGTTCGAGAAGATCCTCCTCATCTACAACCCGCTCAACTACGCAACGTCAGACGTCATCTCCACCTACCTGTACCGGGTGGGCCTGGAATCCAGCAACTTCAGCTACGCGGCCGCAATCGGAATGTTCGAATCCGTCATTGGCCTCACGCTGATCCTCTCAGCGAACGCGATCTCCAAGCGCGTCGCAGGAACGAGCCTGTGGTGAACAAGACAGCAACTGCCATTCGGGGCGCCGCAGCCCAAGGCGTCCTCTTGAAGGATATGAAAGTATCCCGCGGCATGCGGATCTTCCGGGCCTTCAACCTGGTGTTCCTGCTGCTGGTGGTGTTCCTGACGGTGTACCCGTTCCTGAACATCATTGCCCAATCGTTCTCCAGCGAAGGGTTCATCAACGCGGGACAGGTCAACCTGTTTCCGATGGGCTTCAACACCGAGACGTACAAGCTGATCCTGGCCGACTCCACCTTCTGGAACAACTACGGCAACACCGTCCTCTACACCGTGGTGGCCACCGCGATATCGATGGTGCTCACCACGTCCTTCGCCTATGCGATTGCCAAAAAGGACCTCAAGGGACGCAGCGTCTTCATTGGACTGGCCGTCTTCACCATGTTCTTCAATGGTGGGCTCATTCCCAACTATGTGCTGATCAGTTCCCTGGGCATGCGCGATTCCATCTGGGCCGTGGTGCTGCCGAACGCCATTAGCGTGTTCAACCTGCTCATCATGAAGTCGTTCTTCGAGAACATGCCCCGCGAACTGGAGGAAGCTGCTTCGATTGACGGGCTCACGCAGTACGGCATCCTCTTCCGGGTGGTGCTGCCGCTCAGCAAAGCAATCATGGCCACCATGGTGCTGTTCTACGCCGTGGCCAACTGGAACTCGTGGTTCCAGGCCTTTCTCTACCTCGACAACCCGGATCTCTTTCCGGTCACCATCTACTTGCGCAACATGATCGCCGGAGTCACCACAGCGGGCTCCGCAGGCGGCACAGCGGAAAACGTCGGCCAGATCGCCGCCAACATCCAGTCGGTCACCATCGTCCTGACCGTCATCCCCATCCTTTGTGTCTACCCCTTCGTCCAGAAGTACTTCTTCTCGGGCGTGATGCTCGGCTCCGTCAAGGAATAAGCCTTATGAAAGGACATCCAATGATCCACACACCTGAGTTCCGCACACGGGACTTCCGCCGGCGAGACTTTCTGGGACTCGCATCCGTTGTCACCATCGGATTGATGATGACCAGTTGCGATTCCGACACCACAGAAAAGGTGGACACGTCCAAGTCCCGCAACGGCGCGATGGAAAGCTTCGGTGTCGGTGACACGTTCAAGGCGACGGTGCCGTTGACGTTCACCTTCCTGTTCTCCGACCAGCCCACCTACCCCTACAAGAAGGACTGGCTGCTTCTGACCAAGATGGCCGGCGACAACAACCTCACGCTGGAACCCACCATCGTGCCCAACAGCGATTACGAACAGAAGCGCAGTCTGCTCATCAGCTCCGGAAGCGCGCCGGAAATCATCGCCAAAACCTACCCGGGGCAGGAGTCCGCGTTTGTCTCGGCCGGCGCAATCCTGCCCGT
Organism: Paenarthrobacter sp. NPDC091711; assembly: GCF_044756605.1. NCBI lineage: Bacteria > Bacillati > Actinomycetota > Actinomycetes > Micrococcales > Micrococcaceae > Paenarthrobacter > Paenarthrobacter sp. NPDC091711. Next base: position 33,006 of record NZ_JBIVTF010000019.1, on the reverse strand, counting down.
CAGCGACTACGTGGACCTGATGCCGCACTTCCAGGAAAAGGTGAAGAAGTGGAAGCTCGAGCCAGAGATTGAAGCGCTGACGCAGGAAGACGGCAAGTACTACGTCCTTCCCGGTCTGCATGAGGAACTGTGGCCGGATTACTCACTTTGCTTCCGCAAGGACGTGCTGAAGAAAGAGGGCCTTTCGGAGCCCACCACCTGGGACGAATTCCGGGAAGTGCTCCGGTCGCTTAAGAAGGCTTATCCCGACGTCGTGCCCTTCTCGGACCGCTTCAAGGGCGACAGCGTCCTCAACATCGGCGCCCCTTCCTTCGGAACCGTGGCCGGTTGGGGACTTGTGGACGGACTGTTGTTCGATGAAGACAAGAAGGAATTCGGCTTCGCGGCCGGCTCGGACAAGTTCAAGGAACTGGTTACCTACTTCAACTCGCTGGTCTCTGAAGGACTGATGGACCCCGAGAGCTTCACCCAGACTGACGACTCCGCGATCCAGAAGTTCGTGTCGGGCAAGTCCTTCGTGATCAGTGCGAACTCGCAGAACGTCATCACGTACCGCACGTCCATGGAGCAGTCCCTGGGCAAGGGTAACTTCGAGATCGGCAAGATCACGGTTCCGGGAGGTCCTGCCGGCGACATCATCGGTGGTACCCGTCTTGAAAACGGACTCATGCTGAACTCGTCCGTGAAGGACAAAGACAGCTTCGTGGCGCTCATCCAGTACATCGACTGGTTGTTCTATAGCGATGCCGGGCAGGAATTCAGCAAGTGGGGCGTGGAAGGAACCACCTTCACCAAGTCCGGCGGTAAGCGTCAACTCGCAGCAGACATCAACTTCCAAGGACTCAACCCGGCCGGCACCAAGGACCTGAGGGTGGACTACGGCTTCTCCGGCGGCAACTTCGCCTACGGAGGCGCCACCGAGCTGCTGCACTCCACCTTCAACGATGAAGAGCTCGCGTTCCAGAAGGCCATGAAGTCCAAGAAGCCGCGTCCGGTTGCCCCGCCGGTGCCGTTTAGCGATGTTGACCGCGAGCAGGCCACCCTGGCGCTGACCCCGCTCAAGGACCACGTGAAGCAGAACGCCCTGAAGTTCATCACCGGTCAGCGCAGCCTCAGCGAGTTCGACGCCTACGTCAAGGAGCTCGATAGCAAGGGACAGAGCAAGTACGTGGAGTTGGCGAACAAGGCGTACAAGGCGTACGCGGACAAGAAGTAGCCTCACATGGCAGCGAAGAAGGACGAATACGGATCCGGGCCGTTATTCAAAGCGGCAGGCACGGTGTACGGCGTTATGTTCGTGAGCGCTCTGTTGGCGCTGGCCAACGTGTTAGTGATTCTCCTTCCGCTGCTGCTTGGGCTGATTGGCCCCGCGGCATTGCTGGGCTTTGTGCTGCTTGGACCGTCCGTCGTGGCTTCCTGCTACGCCTTCAACCGACTCCTGGCGGGCGCGGACAGCGGGGTGTCCCACGATTTCCTCAAGTCGTATCGGAACAACTTCGGCCAGGCAATAGTGGTGTGGCTGCCCTACATGCTGTTGCTGGCGGTCATCGCGTTCAACCTCGCTGTCCTGCCGGGCAGCAACCCTGAAACGGTTGCTGCCCGGACCGGGCTGGTGGGGCTTGGCCTTCTGGTGAGCACAGCTGCACTGCATGCGATGCAGCTGCTGGCCCGCTTCACTTTCCGTACAGTGGACATCTACCGGCTGTCCATCTACAGCATTGGTGCCCGGAAGCGGGTAGCGATCGGGAACGTGGGGATCCTTTTTATTGCCGGGTTCGTGCTGATCTCCACCAGTGTGTGGCTGCTGCTGTTTGTTGGCGGCCTGGTGGTCTACCTGTTGTGCTTGAACTCCCGGCCGCTGCTGGCGTTTGTGGAGGAAAAGTTCACTGTGGATGGAGAAAGCTCTCCGGCCGGGCCCTCCCTGGTGGGCTAGAGGTTCGTCCGGACTACCGCACCTTGGGCGACCACTGTGCTGACCTTCTCCAGTGCGGAGCCATCCGTTAGCGGATCCGAGTCAACAATTACGACGTCGGCCATTGAGCCACGCACCAGGCGCCCCACACTTTCGCCGCGTCCCAGCAAACGGGCAGCATTCGTTGTGGCGGCTTGGAGTGCTTCCAAGGGTGTCAGGCCCGCTTCGGCCAGCAGGCGTGCTTCCGTTCCGATGGGAGTGACATCCGTTCCGAAGGAATCGGTTCCGGCCACAATCGTGACGCCGGCATCCTTGGCTGCCCGGACTGCGGCCTGCAGGATGGGCGTGTATTCCTTACCCCGGGCGGCAAGGATGGGGTTGGTGGAATTGGCCATACTGGTGATCGCATCCATGGTGGGAGTGAAGAACGTGCCTCGCCGGGCCATGTCATGGATGGTCTTCTCCGTCATGAAGACGCCGTGTTCGATGCTGCGGACACCGGCCCGAACCGCGCCGTCAATGCCCTCAGCACTGTAGGCGTGGCAGAGGACGCCGGCACCCTTGGCTGCCTTGACGATCGCTCCGATCTGGTCCACGTTGTACACCAGCTCGCGGGGGTCCTGCTCCGGAAGGCCTGCCCGTGGATTGGCTCGCGTCTTGATGACTTCCGCACCGCGCTTGAGGTTGATACGGGTGAGGTATGCAAGATCTTGGGGCTCTTTGACTCCACCGCTCAGGGTCGCCAGTGGCGCCAGGTCCGGATCGGCCAGCAGGGAGTCGCCCTGGTCCGGCGAGATGAACAGGCCCGCCGGAGTCATTCTGGGTGAGAGGCCAGGCGCCCACGATGGCAGGGCGGCCAGGGCAATGTCCTGATAGAAGGTGCTCGAACCGCTGCGGACACTGGTGGCCCCGCCTTGCAGCAGGGTGCGGGCGTCGGCCAGCGCGTTGGCGTGGACGTGGGCGTCGACGAGTCCCGGGAGCACCCATTTGCCCGAGGCGTTCAGCACGCGGGCACGCTTCGCGACGGCGGCCACGGCCTTCCGCGTTTCGTCGCGGCTTCCGACGGCGGTGACCTTGCCGCCGTCGAGCACCACCACGCCGTCGGCCACGGCGTCGCCGGTCTTGGGGTCAACCACCGTTCCGCCCTCAATGATCACGGACTGGGTGTTCAGCGGCTTGCCGGGGTAGTTCGGTCCCGCCTGGCCGTTGTCCGCAAGGGCGGCTGGCGCTGATGCCAGCTGTGCGGCGATACCGGCCACGGAGATCCCGGCTAGGGCTGCGGCTCCGGCGAGGATGCCGCGGCGGGGCAACTCGCCCTGGGGTTTGGGCGCTGAGGTGTGATCGTGAAGGCACATGGGGACTCCTGGGGAACGAGCTGCGGGGCCGCTACTTGACTGCGGACCGCATTTGGTATTCCAGAATGCCTCAGAAGGTGGATGTGATGCAAGCAATACCTGCAAATGACTGTGAGTGTTCGCAATCCTGGTATGCCAGATCTTCTTTTCGGGAAGTGAACACACCAAGCACTCATCCGCCCCTATCGGTCGGGCTGCGTATCACCCGCCCCCATCACCACACGGCGGAGGAACGCGCGCACCATGCTGGGGCAGCGCCCGGCCCAGTCTGTGGCAGGTTGATGTTCTCTGCGTTCTCTATGTTCTCTGTGGTGTGTGGTGGTGGTTTCGCCGGGGTGTTTGCCGGGGATCGATGTGGGGTGGAGGGACGAACCACGGGACCCCGGATGTCATGTCGATGCGCCACTGCTCTTTATGGATGAGGTGGTGGTGGTGGCTGCAGAGCAGGGTGCCGTTGTCGGTGCTGGTGGTGCCGCCGTGTGACCAGTAGGTGGTGTGGTGGGCTTCGCACCATGGTGCGGGCATGGTGCAGTCGGGGAAGGCACAGCCGCCGTCGCGGGCGGTGATGGCTTTGCGGATGTGGGGTGGGAAGATCCGGGTGGTCCGTCCGATGTCCAGTACGCGGGAGTCGCTGCCGAGCAGGACGGGGAGGATGTCCGCGTCGCAGGCAATTTTCCGGATGGTGTTCGGGTGGATCGGGCCCAGAAAAGTCGCCGTCCCTGAGCTGAGGTGGTTCCGGGCTGTGGCGTTGTGGCCGGGTTGGTTTCCCCGGTGGTGTGTGAGTTGTTCGAAGAGGTCGCGGTGGTCGATGGTGACCGTGAGTTGGGGTCGGAGGCCGCCGTTGGAGGGCAGCTTGCCGGTGCTCATCGCGACACCGCACGCACCGACGAGGCCGTCGAGGAGTTTCTGCGCCCGGGAGCGACGGTCCAGGTCCGGGCCGCGATCCGGTGCGGATTCGTCGTTGTGGGTGGTGTTCTGGAGTCGGGGGTTGGTGGCGATGTTCATGACGGTGGTGAGGGTTTCGTATTGCTCGGTGGTGGCGAAGATTTCGAGGTGGTGGAGACCGTGGCGGCGTTTGCGTCGGAGGAATGCGCCTTGGAGCTGGCGGAGTGCTTCTTCGGAGGGCTCGTGGCCGTCTTGATCGATCAGGTCGGTCCAGCGCCGTGCCATCTTGGCCACGAAGTCAGGGTCGGACTCCACCGCGGTGGTGGTGAGGGCTTGTTCCATCCGGGTGATGGTCTCTTCATCGGCGAGGTGCCGGACTTTGTCCAGGGCGCTACTGATGATCGTCGCGGACCGGGAAGGCACCAACGCCGATCCGATAGCTGCGGCCAACACTTCGCGTCGGGCCGGGACGTCTTGCCCGGTCATTCCCACCCGGGGCAGCACCTCGGCTGAGAGAGCAAGCCGGCGCCGGGCCTCCCCGATGCCGATCCGCAACCGTGCCCGAAGGAACTCCGCCGCGTTCCGGTACCCATCATCCAAACCGCCAGCCGTCGCAGCCGGGGTTGCTCCCGCCGGCTCCGCACCCGCCGGGACCGCACCCACCGGGGCCGTACCCGCTGAGACAGCGGCTGCGGGAACCGCCGAAGCCCCTGCCGGATCAGTCCAACCTGTACGCCACTCCGGTGCTACCGCCGACGACCTGCCCGGTTGGGCTTGCTGCGCTTCGTGTCGGGTACGTTCCACCGCCTGTGCCGCAACAACCTGCAAGTACTCCAATGACCGGGACATCTCTTCGATCCTGTCGGCAAAGCCGGCGGCCTCCTCGAACCCGAAGAGCCGGGCCTCGTCGGCGATGGATTCGCGGAGCGAACTCAGGGCGTCGTCCGTCTTCGTCATACGAAAAACATGATCCATGGCCGCTGGGTTCACGTTTGCTGTCGAGCTGAATCCCGACGACCACGTCAACGCCTCCCGGCCGCGAGGCAGCTCCCTGGATCGGGGGCGATCCGCGATGGCGCCTGCCGCCGTCGTACTTTTGAACGCTGCCAGCCTCTCTGGCACGCCGAGAGACCTTAGGGAGTCGCGTCGTGGGAGCGCCGGAGCGCGGGACAGCCCAACCCGCTGCGCGATGATCGTCCCGATGGCTCCCATACAACAAACCTGTCATGGGGCTCTGACATTTTTAGCGGGAAGGGCGTACCCGGTTACGTAGTGATCTGCTCGCGCAGGATATCCGCGTGCCCGCAGTGCTGCGCGAGCTCCCTCAACATGTGGAGGTAGACCCATCGGAGGGGGAGCGGCCCGCGGCGGTTCCCCAGCAGCAGATCGTCGAGGCCCAGCTCAGCAACCGCCCGCCGGGACGCCTCGCACGCTTCCTGGTGGGCTGCTTGAATGCTGACGATGGTGTCGTGCTCGTCCAGGATGAACGACTCGTCAGGTGACGCCGGGATGCCAATCTCTGCGCGGGACCTTCGCGTGATGGCTTCGTCGAACCACACCTTCTCCACGAAAGTCGCATGCTTTACCAAGCCCAGCAGCGTGGTCCGCGACGGGACCAGTCGCCGTCGTGCTTGTTCTTCCGTGAGCCCATCCAAACTGGCGTTCAGGGCTCTGCGGTGCTCGTCCAGAAAGGTGTCGAACTGAATGCGGGCACTCTGGTTGATGACGTCGTCGGCAACAGTCTGAGGGAGTTCGCTCATCCGAAAACCACCGTGCCGTCGTCGTCGATCTTCCAGCCGGGGTTGTGCGCAATCTCCCAGACGATCCCGTTCGGATCCTTGACGTGGCCGTGGAAGATGCCGCCGAAAGCGCCGGCCTGGGCGGGTTTGATGACCGTGGCGCCTGCGGCCACCAGGGCGTCGATGGTGCTGGACACTTTCTCCGGACTGCCCACGTTGTGTGAGAGAGTCACTCCGCTGACGCCCGGTGTAGGCGTTGCGCTGTTGAGGTCCTGATCGAACTTTTCGGCGTCGAACAGGCCGAGCATCAGCCCCGGCGCAATCTGGAAGAAGAGAATCTCTCCGGGAACATCCATGGCCGGATCCCAACCGAGCCCGTCCTTATAGAAGGCGCGCGCGGCGTCGAGGTCCGGCGTGGCGAACGTGAGGAAATGTAGTCGCTGGTCCATGAGGGAAGCCTAGCGGGAAGGTGCGAACGACACAGTGCCACAATGAGGGCATGGTGGAACCAGCTCATCCCAAGCGTCGCCGGGCAGCGTCGTGGATTCTTGCGGTGGTGCTGGCTGTGTGCGTCACGATGGGCGCTGTGGGGTGTAGCCCTTCCCTGGGTTCGCCGCCCTGCATGCCTCCCGAATATCAAGTGAAGCCTTCGTCTGCCAAACCTGGCGAAGCAGTGACGGTTTCGGCGCCGGATGCGACGTGTAACCCCCGTTATGGCAGCAATGCCCAAATCCGCATTGTGTTCACCGACGGCATGGGAGTTGAGGTCCTCAACACCACTGCGCCCATGACCGACAAAGGTGGGTTCGCCTTCACCACAGAAGTGCCCACTCCCACGGCAGTGGGTGAGGTGGCCGTTTACGCCGCGCCGGAGGGAGTCGACTGGTGTGATGACACGGGCAAGAACAACCGCGCCGGTTCCGGCGAGGGCGAGCTGGAGATGGCCTCCTGCGCGAAGCCCTTGAAGCCACTCACCATCACAAAGTAGCCAACGGCCAGTCCTGTTGAGACCCGGTCCGAGCGTGGGAGGATGGAGCAGTGGAACCCCTCTTCGACTTCCTTGGCAGTTACTGGTGGCTCATTTTCCCTATCGGCGGGATGGCTGGCGGCTGGGCAAGTCAGTGGTCCAAGGCCAGTGCGGAGCGGCACCGGCGCAAAGTGGAGTTGTTGAAGTTGAAGAACCAACTCGCGGTGCACGAGGAAGCCAACCAGGCCGAGGTAGTCTCGCTGATTGCTGCGCACGATTCCGTGAACCACAGGTGGCTTGAGTACGAGCTCGACGTAGGAAACCTCATCGACTTCCCGCTCATGACGGACGTCCGCGAACCGCTGACGGTCGCGTTCCTGCGCGCCAAGAAGGAGGCCGACGGCTTACGTCCCGCCACCCCTGAAGAAATTTCGACGCCGGCCAGGCTGGCTGAGTATCGGGCGGCTGTCCACAGCTATGAACTCGCTTTCGACGTTGCTGAGCGTGAAGCAAGGCGTATCAAGGACGGTAACTTCAGCGGCCCCGAACGCCAACGGCTGGCAACGGCCAGGAAACTGCTGCGCATCGCCGAGGACACCGCAGCCACCCCCGCCGAACGTCAAACGGCATACAAGCGTGCCCGTAAGGAACTCGATGGCCTGATCGTCCTTCCGGAGGCAACCGTCGCTGCACTCGAGAGCAAGATCATCAGCATGCTGGACGAACGCAAGGACCCGGACACAGACGCGCGGCTCGCTTGAGGTCGAGGCAGAGGCGTGTGGCTTCACCACCTTCTTTGAGCTGCGAAAGGCAGTTTTGCAACCCAATTTGGGTGAATTCGGGTGGCCGCGGCTCCAAAGAGGGTGGCGACGGTACGCCTGACGGGACGTGAGCTAGCTCAACTCCACGCCCATCACTGTCCGCACCATTGAACCGCCAAGATCGTCCTCGAGATGGCGCATGCCAAGGCGCTCAGCAACCCGGAGCGAGGCCGCGTTGTCGGGATGGATGATTGCTACAAGCAAGGCAGCGCCGACAACATCGCGGGCGTATTCCAGGCACGCCAGGGCCGCTTCCGTCGCATACCCTCGCCCCTGAAGTTCCAACCGTACGTGGTATCCGACTTCGAGTTCGGGCCGCCCATTGACGTTCTGCCACGTCAGTCCGCAATCGCCCACGAACCCGCCGTCGAGCGTTTCCACAATCCACAATCCAAATCCGTCGCGTGCGTAGTTAGCCTGGTTCCAGGCGATCCACTGCTCGGATTCTTCCCGTGACTTCGCTGCGGGGTAGTACGTCATCACTGCGGGATCACCGAGCATGGAACTCATGATGTCCAGATCTGCGAGCGTCATCTCGCGGAAGCGCAGCCGGGCCGTGGAGTGGGGGAGCATCCCCGAAGCCTAACTGCAACATGGCTGTACCGCCCCACCTTCTATCCGCGCCGCACCTCCACTGGCGTCAGCATCTCGCGTTCGAACCCCACCACGCGTCGCGGTCCATCCAGAATGACCTCATGGGTAGCAGCATCGGACGTACTGGACGTGGAAACGTGCAGTTTCACCAGCCCGGGCGTCACCACGCGCTGAAGGTCCAGCCCGGTGAAGGACGTACGGTCGGCATGGACCTCAAAATCGACGACGGCGGACGCGCCGGCTTCCAGCTCGACGCGGGCGTAGCCGATCAGCTCACGGACTGGACGGACCACTTCGCCCACCGGATCCTCAAGGTACAGCTGGACTACCTCTGCACCATCACGCGAACCAGTATTCGTGACCGTGCAACTCACAAGCACCGAGTCCGACGTCGACATGGTGGGCGCGCTGCAGCGGTGACCGGAAATCTCAAAGGTCGTATAAGACAGACCGTGCCCGAAGCCGAACAGCGGTGAGGGGTCCAACGCGCTGACCCCGCTGGGTCCGGCGAGCTTCGAATGTAAGTAGGTCCCGGGCTGTCCGCCAGGGGAACGAGGCACTGATACGGGCAGCTTCCCGGAGGGATTGACGATCCCGGTCAGAACGTCCCACAGAGCCTCGGCACCTTCTTCTCCCGGGAAGAAACCTTGGACGATCGCGTGGGTGCGGTCAATAAAGTCACCCAGTGCATAGGGTCGACCGCTGAGTACCACCACCACGGCGCGAGTCCCGGACTCGGCACAGGCAGCGAGAACCCGGTCCAGCATCCGGTGCTGGTCGCCGGGAAGACGGAGGTCGGCGGCGTCGTTCCCTTCGCCCGAAGTGCCGCGCCCAAACAGTCCGGCATTGTCACCCACCACCACCACGCACGTGTCCACGGAGGAAGCCACGCGGCAGGCTTCGCCGATCTGTTCTTCCGTGGCCGCTTCGCAGTTACCGGTGACGGAGGTAAGCACGCGACCAAAACGGCCAGAAGCAACACCTGCCACGGAGGGTACGGAAATGCCCATCGGCACCTCCGGATGCGACGCACCAACATGGGCGTCGAAGGAGTAACAGCCCAGCATCGCAAAGGGGTCCTCGGCCAACGGCCCCACGACGCCCAAAGAACCCAGGGAAGCACCCAGCGCGAGGGGCAGTGCCGGTGCACCCTGAAGCTCCCGGTTAGTCAGCAGCACCAGGGATTGCGCCGCCAACTCCCGCGCCAACGCCCGGTTCTCCACAGGATCCAGCTCAAGCGCCTTCACCTCAGACAACGCCGAGGGAGCAGCAGAGAAATCCGGCGACAACAAACCAAGCTCGGCTTTCTGCGTGAGCACCCGTCGCAGGGCCTGGTCAACCACGGATTCGTCCAACCCACCTTCGCGGATGCGCCGCAGCAGCGGCTCGCCGAAACAGTTCACGGTAGGCAATTCCACATCAACGCCCGCGGTAAGCGCCAGCACGGCGGCGTCACCGGAGTCTGCAGCTACTCCGTGCGTGATGTCCAGAAACGCAACGCCGAAGTAGTCGGCCACCACTGTGCCGGCGAAGCCCCAGTCCTCACGAAGCAGCCCGGTCAGAAGGGCGCGATTCGCGGCGGCCGGTACGCCGTCGACGTCGGTATATGCGTGCATGACCGAGCGCGGACCACCGTGGCGGATCGCCATTTCAAACGGTGGCAGCATGACGTCCGCAAGTTCGCGGGGGCCCATGGAGACGGGCGCGTGGTTGCGCCCGGCCTGGGATGCTGAGTAGCCCACGAAGTGTTTGAGGGTGGCCACGATGCCGGTGGATTCCAGGCCTTGGACGTAAGCGGTTGCGACCGTCCCCACGAGGTACGGATCCTCGCCGATGGTCTCTTCAACGCGGCCCCAGCGGAGATCACGCACAACATCCAGCACGGGAGCCAAGCCTTGGTGGATGCCCAAGGACCGCATGCTCGCGCCAATCCTGGAAGCCATTTCACGCACCAATGCAGGGTTGAAGGTGGCGCCCCAGGCGAGCGGTACGGGGAAAGCTGTAGCTTTCCAGGCGGCCAGACCGGCTAAGCATTCCTCGTGAACCTGCGCAGGTATCCCAAATCGGGACGCGGCCATGATCTGCTCTTGCGCGGCGGCCAGTCGGCGAGCGCCCTCAGCGGGTTCTAAGGGAACGGTTCCGTACATGCGGGTGATCTGACCCAGGCCGTTGGCGATGATGTCGTCCCAGGAGCGGGTTTCGCCGGCCATCTGGCTCTGCAACGGAGCCACGGAATCGCCGTCAGTGGAAGCGTTGACCCACACTCCCACCAGCTGCGCAAGCTTTTCCTCAAGGGTCATCTCACGGATGAGGTGCTCTACGACGTCCGATGTGGGTATGTGGGCAAGTGCTTGCTGATCGGCGGCGCCGGTGCTCACAGGCTTCTCCTTGATTCTGAAGATGGTTTTTAGAAACTATCAGAAACATCTAATTACTTTCCATAGCCCAAATACCTTGACTTCGCTGCGACTGGCTCCATAGCGTTGATGACTAGCAGGCGGAAACTGGCCTCACGGCTGCGGAAAGCTGCTCACTAGTTTTAGAAACTTTCGGACTTTCATCTTTGATCCTGACGGAGAGACTCACATGCAGAAGTACAGAGTGGCCATTGTTGGCACGGGCGGGATAGCGGCAGTACACGCCTCCAATTTGGCCCGCACAGACAGTCGGGCTGAGGTTGTGGCAGCGTGCGACGTCGACGACGCACGGCTTCAGGCCTTCGCCGCGCAGCACGGAATAGTTGGCCGATACCAGAGCCTTACGGAATTGCTGGCTGAGTCCAAGCCGAACATCGTGCACCTCTGCACACCGCCCATGATGCACATCGACCAAGCGATCGAATGCCTCGAAGCCGGCGCGCACGTCCTGTCAGAAAAGCCGCCAGCCCTCAGTCTGGCCGACTTCGACCGCCTCAATTCCGCGGCAGCACAAGGCGGCGCACAGTTCTCCTGTGTCTTCCAACACCGCTTCGGTGACGCCTCAGCCGCAGCTCGCTCCCTGATCGGCGGCAGCGACTTTGGCCGTCCGCTCGTTGCTCGCTGCGACACTCTTTGGTACCGCCCCGACGAGTACTTCGACCTCCCATGGCGTGGCACCTGGAAGGCAGAGGGCGGCGGACCCACCATGGGTCACGGTATCCATCAGTTCGATCTCCTTCTTCACCTGCTCGGCCCATGGGAGGAGGTCAACGCCATCGCTTCACGGCAAGCCCGCGCCACGTCCACCGAGGACTTCTCCGCCGCATTGGTCCGCTTCGAAAACGGTGCCGCCGCAACAGTGATCAACTCGCTGCTCTCACCGCGCGAAACTTCAGACATCCGGATCGATTGCGAATTCGCCACGATCGAACTAAGCCACCTCTATGGCTACAGCACCAAGGACTGGACCATTACGGCAGCGCCCGGACACGAGGACACTGTTGGTTCTGCTTGGACGAGCCAACCGTTGGAGCGGGGAAGCGGACACTCCGCCCAGTTCCTTGCCATGTATGACGCGCTCGACGCCGGACTGCCGCTCCCAGCCGGCGCGGACTCAGCGAGGCAAACACTGGAGTTCGCTGCCGCGATTTACGCTTCGGCCTTCACCGGTCAGCCCGTGCGCCGCGGAGACATTGTTCCCGGGCACGCCTTTTACGAAGGCATGGACGGTGAGGGTCGCGGCACCCGCGTCCTGGCCTCCACAGCCCGCGCCTGATACCTACAGCCACCCCGACTCGTTCATTCAACGGAGTACCTGATGACCAGCACAACCCAGACAGCCTCAACCCAGACCGGCACCCTCAGCTACACCGACGACGGCCGTTCCCTGACCTTCACCATCGGAGCCCAGGACATCGCTACCTACACCTACGTCCCCAGTGATGACCAGTACGAAAGCCCCCGCCCCTTCTTTCACCCGCTGACCACGCTGGAAGGTGATGAAGTCACTATTTCCCGGCCATGGGACCATGTGTGGCACAAGGGTCTCTCCTGGGCGTTGCCGAACGTTGGGGAACACAACTTCTGGGGCGGAGCCACGTACACGCGGGAGACCGGCTACGCCAACCTAGACAACAACGGCGCCATGAACCACCAGGCGTTCACCAGCATTGAAGGCTCCGGCACCTCCATCACAGCCACCGAGCACCTGGTCTGGACAGCCCAGCCAGCAGAATCATCCCAGTCAACTGCGGCCTCTGACCCGGGCGAACCCCACAACGCACGCCCTCTCATCAAGGAACAGCGTCGGTTCGCCATCCACCTCCTACCGGCCGTAAACGCCTGGGCGCTCCTCTTCGAAACCACCATGGACAACGTCTCCGGCGAACAGATCCAGATTGGCAGCCCCACCACCGAAGGCCGCGATAACGCAGGTTATGGCGGCTTGTTCTGGCGTGGACCCAGGTCCTTCACGGGCGGGGAATTCCGATCCGAGAACGGAACCGGCGCGGACGAGTTCATGGGCACACGCTCACCCTGGATCGCGTTCACCGGCCAGCACGACGTCACGTGCCGCAAGTCCAGCATCCTGTTTGTCGAGGACCAAGCAAACCAAGGTGCCTCCAACCAATGGTTCGCCCGCTCTTCCATGTTCGCGTGCCTGGGCTCGGCGCCGTTCTTCAGCGAAGAAGTTCCCCTCAAGGTGGGCGAACCGCTCACCTACAGGTACGCCGTCGTCATAGCTGACGGCCCACTTGAGGACCAACGTGCCGCTGCGCTCGCCGACGCAGCGACGTCTGCGCTGGATGCCTGGGCCTGACATGTGCACATCCTTTCCGGGCGCCACGGCGGTGTCCGAAGTCAGTATTTACGATTGGCCGGGATCGGACGGCGCTGCTGGAGGGTCGCCGCATTTGCACACGGCGTCAACGGAGGCGTACGTGGTGCAGCAGGGGAGCGGCCGTTTGGAGACCCTGGATTCGCGGGGCTTCACTTCTACTTCGCTGGTGCCCGGGACGGTGGTTTGGTTTACGCCCGGCACAGTGCACCGCGCCATTAATGACAGCGGAGACCTCAGGGTGCTGGTGGTCATGCAGAATGCGGGGCTGCCGGAGAACGGCGACGCCGTGATGACCTTCCCGCCCGAGCACTTGGTGGACATCGACGCCTACTCGCGTGCTGCCTCCCTTCCTTCCCGGGACGCCGACGACGGTGACGCGGCTGCGGAGGCGGCCGCGCGCCGTCGTCGGGACCTGGCATTGGAAGGGTATGTGGAGCTGAAGGCAGCTGTCCTTGAGTCAGGAGTAGTGGCACTCGCCGATTTTCATGCGTCCGCCGCCCGGCTGGTGAGTGGCAAGAACGGCATGTGGCGGGGGTACTTGGCCGGTGGCGCGCAACGCCAGGCGGATTTGACGGGGCAGCAGTTGGAGTCTCTCGAATCTATGGAAAGTTTCTACTTGCAAGCTGCGAGGACTACGATGGGCGAACGGAAAACCCGCAGAATCTATGGCATGTGTGGCCGGATTCAGGCGTGGGAACTTTCCGAAACTGCAATCGTCGGGACGTGATTCCCGGCTTGAGAGGTGGGGACATATGGTGACCAAGCAGGACTCGGGGCGGGCTACGATCAGCGAGATCGCGCGCGAGGCCGGAGTGTCCGTGCCAACGGTTTCCAAGGTCCTCAACGGCCATGCCCACGTCGCGGCAGCCACGCGGGCGAAGGTGGAAGAGATCATCGCCAAGCGCGACTACGCCCGCAGGCCTGCCAAGCGCAGCAAGAAAGCCGGGCTCATTGACTTGGTGTTCCCTGGCATGGGCTCGGAGTGGGCGTGCGAAATCATCGAGGGCGTGGAGCGCGTGGCACAGGAAGCCGGCTACGGCACGGTGGTCAGCAGCCTGTCGCTGGATGGCTCGCGCATCCGGCCCTGGCTGGCGAACCTGGCGGAGCGAAAGTCCGACGGCGTATTGCTCGCCGTATACGAACTGGACTCCAAGCAGATCCAGCGGATCAAGTCCCTCGGTATCCCCGTGATCCTCATCGACCCAGTCGGGCAGCCGGGACCGGATCTCATGACAGTGGGTGCCGCCAACTGGGACGGGGCGTTCTCGGCAACCGAGCACTTGTTGAAGCTCGGGCATACGCGGATCGGCATGATCGGTGGGCGTGAGGATCTCCAGTGCAGCGGTGCCCGTGAGGATGGGTATGTGGCGGCGCTGCGCCGTGCAGGACTTGATGTTGATTCTGCGTTGATGGTGCCAGGCGATTTCTCCACAGAGTCCGGAGCCCGGGGGACCGAGGCCCTGCTGGCACTCCCGGAGCGGCCCACAGCGATCTTCACCGGCAACGACGCGCAGGCCCTTGGAGCGTACCGCGCCGCTCGCTCGGCCGGGCTGCGGATCCCCGAGGATCTCTCTATCATCGGCTTTGACGATATCCCCGCCGCGGAATGGATCGAACCCGGCCTCACCACCATCCGCCAGCCAGTAGTCCAGATGGCCGAGACTGCCATGCGTACGCTGCTAAGGCACCTCGAAGGTGACGAGGAATTGCCGCAGCGCATCGAGCTGGGAACGGAACTGGTGGTGAGGGGCTCGACGGCGGCCGCCTCCTAGCGCTGCTTCCTAGTCGCGCCCGCCGTCGGGCAACCCTTCGGCGCGGTGGCGACCCGTCTGTGTGTTGTTCGGGGAGTGGTCCTCGTCCATGGCGTTGGAGCCTTCGCTGATGGAGGAGTGAACCTGAATGTCGTCGTCTTTCTCGCCTGGCTCCGGGACGTGACCGTCGTCCACGGGATCGGAGGTGCCTGCCAGGTCTTCCATTGCGTTTTCGGTGGCCTTGCGGATGCTGTCTTCTACGCCCATCAGAACGACTCCTTTGCACGAATGGTCCGTAGCCGGACCGCGGATTGCATTAGTAAGCATACTTACCTAATCGTGCAGACGAAAGCCTTCACTGGGTTGACAAAATCCTCTTCGCTGTTCATGTATCCGCAGGTCAAGACCGCCCGGGCCGCACTTTGTACCGGTGATCGTTGGACGATAAGGTATTGCCAGACCGTTTTGCAGAGGGCGGCAATATTCGCTCCTTTGCTGTCTGCTGGGGACGCATTTCAGTCAGTAGGAACGTGCATGGTCAACCCCCGCCCTGAGCAGGAAGCTCTCCAGAATGGATACTTTTTGGATCTCGTCCTGGGCAGCGAAGACGTCGAAGCTTTTCTCGGCGATCTCGCGGCTTTCTCCGCCGAAAGCCTCTCTCACCACCAAACGCCCGTCTTCTGCGGGATCACCGTATTGCGTCGCAAGAAGGCTGCCAGCGCAGCCAGCAGCGACGATCGCGCAAAAGCAATGGACGAGCTCCAAAACGACTTTGATGGTCCGTGCCTCACGGCCATGGACAAACTCACCCCAGTGATGGTGCCGGACCTTCTTCGCGAGCACCGTTGGCCCGGGTATGTACAGGCCGCCTCGGACTCCGGCCTCCGATCCATTCTCAGCGTGCCGCTCTTGGTGGAAGGCGATACACGTGCGGCGTTGAACCTCTACTCCGAGCAGCCGGACGCGTTCAACGATGACGACATCGAGCGGGCCGAAGTCTTCGCGTCCCACGCTTCAAAGTCCTTGCGGCTCGCCCTGAAGATCGCGCAACTGAGTGACGCCCGGAACGATCTTGCGGCAGCCATGCAGTCCCGCACTGTGATCGACCTTGCGGTGGGGGCCATCATGGCGCAGAACCACTGCAGCCAGGAAGAGGCCTTCACCATCCTTCGTACGGCTTCGAGTAACCGCAACATCAAGCTCCGGCACCTCGCAAAGTCGATTATTTCCGCTGTCTCGTCCGGGAAGATCACCACGCACTTCGAGGAGTAACCGGATCTACCGCAGCAATGCGCCCTCCCACACCAGCGTCACGGCATTGCGCACGCGGTTCCGTGAAGCTTCCACGGAGGGCGCGTCTGTGCCCCGCGGCCGCACCACGAACTGGTAGTAATACAGTCCGTTGATGAGGTCGATCATCGCCTCCACATCCACGTCCGGCGCGAGCTCACCTGAGCTGATGCCGCGTCGAATCTCCTCAGCAATCGGTTCGCGGCGCCGGGAAACGTGCCGGTTCCAGGACAAGGCGCGGAGGTCATCATTCTCCAGGCCCATGGCGATGCGCTTCTTCACCAGCGCGCCCACGGTGCCATCCACGTCGATTGCCGCTTCCTCGTATGAGGCGAGGATGGTCTCCAGCGTGGTGCTCCCGCGTTTGAGGCCGATGCTGGACCGAACACTGTCCAAGGCCGCGGCCAGGAGCTCCTCGCGACTACTCCAGCGCCGGTACAGTGCGGCGCGGCTTACGCCTGAACGCTCCGTGATGGCCGAAATTGTCACGTCCCGGGTGTCGCGTTCCAGCAGCAGCTCCACCGTGGCTGAGAGGACCGTGGTTTCCAGTGCGGTGTCGCGTGGGCGGCCCGGCCGCCGCTCCGCAACAACAGGTTCCACGGCAACTGCGGCATCAGGCATCGTCGACCACCAGTCGTTCGCGAAGCCTGGCAATGGTCGCCTCCGAAAGACCAGCTTGCCGGATCGGTTCCAGCACACTCCCGTGGCGTTCCACGAGAATCCGCTGCATGGCCTCCATCGATTCCGCATGCGCCCCCATCATGGCGCCCATGCCCTTGATGGCTTCCTCATCCAGGACACGGTCCGGCATGAGCCCGCCCATGATCGCCCGGAGCCGCGGAAACAATTGCGGCAGGCGGGTGGCTGTCACTGCATAGTCCGCGGAGATGGTCTCAGGGGCGGCACCCAGAGCGGAAAGCACGACGGCGGCGAACACTCCCGTGCGGTCCTTACCTGCCGCGCAATGGAAGACGGTTGTGCCCTCGCCCATGGCTACCAGGGTGACGCCGAGAGCCAATTGCCGGGCTTGGGTTTCGAGCAGGTTGGCGTACCAGGCGCCAACATGTGCAGGAGTAGTGGCGGCGGACATCATCTCGTGGCTGATGTCTTCCGGCGAGGAAACCGAGGCGGTCAAAGCGAGGTGGTGATAGTTCACCCCGGGCACCGTCAACGGGCCGCGGCCGGTCATGAGTGCTTCTTCCGGTGAGCGGAGATCGATCACGGAGGTGACGCCGTCGTCGATCATTTGTTGGGCGAAAGCTGCGGGCATCACGGAGACGTCATCGCTGCGGAGCAGCACGCCGGGGCGGACGGTACCACCGGAAACGGGCAGGCCGCCGAGGTCGCGCAGGTTGACGGGAGCGAGATCGAGAGTTTCCAAGAGTGTGTTCCTAGCTGAGCTTCGCACGGATGAACGCGCTGACCCGGTCGATGATGGTGACCAGCACCACGATGCTGATGATGATGGCGCAAAGGTGTCCGTAATCGTACATGCGCATTGCGGTAGTGAGCTCCAAACCGATGCCGCCTGCGCCCACCAACCCAAGGATGGTGGCGCCGCGGACGTTGCCTTCAAACAGGAGCAGTGTGTAGCTGACCAGTAGCGGAGCGGCCTGGGGGAGGACTGCGTAGCTGATGATCTGCCGCTTGTTGGCACCCACCGCGGTGAGCGCTTCCACAGGCCCAGGCTGCACGGATTCCATGGCCTCGGCGTAGACCTTGCCGATGGATCCAATCGAGCCAAGGACGATTGCGAGGATGCCGGCGAACGGACCCAGACCCACTGCGGAAACGAACATGAGAGCGAAAATCAGCTCGGGAATGGAGCGTAGTACATTCAGCACGGCGCGACAGGAGGTGTACACCCAGCGTGGAGCGATGTTGCTGGCCGCGCCGAAGCTCAGCAGCAGCGACGCGAGTGCGCCGAGGACGGTTCCCACCAGGGCCATCTGTAGCGTCTCCACCAGCAGTTTGATGATGATGCCGAATTTGTCGAAGGTGGGCGGGAACAGGCGGCTGAGGAAGTTGCCCATGTTCGGGATGCCGCTGAGGAGCTTTTCGGGATTGAACCCGGCGCCCATTCCGGCCCAGATGAGCACCACCGCAATGATCACCCAGAGCGCGGCGCCGCGTGGAGTTGGGAGGCCGAAGGGGCGGGAAAGGCGGAGGCGGTCAGCTTCAGGGAGGGTGGTGTGGATGGTTTTCTCAGCCGGTTTTTCCGGGGCAGTCTCAGTTTTCGAGGAGCTCAGTGTCTGTTCCATAAATCTGGTGCACCTCCTTTTCGGTGATGTTGGTGGCGGGGCCGGCGAACACGAGCTCGCCTGAGTGAAGCCCGAGGACCCGGTGGGCGTATCGGCGGGCCAGTCCGACGACGTGCAGGCTGACGATGACGGGGATCTGTTCCTCGCGGGCGATCTCGCGGAGTAGCCCGAGGATGTTCCCAGCGAGGCGCGGGTCCAGTGAAGCTACGGGTTCGTCGGCCAGGATTAGCCGCGGTTGCTGCATCAGCGCCCGGGCAATGGCAACACGCTGCTGCTCACCGCCACTGAGGCTCCGGCAAGGCTGCTTTGCCTTATGCGCCAGGCCAACCCGGTCCAGCAGGTCAAGGGCCATGGTCCGTTGGGCCCTGCTGAATGTTCCCAGCACGTTGAGGGGTCCTGCTGAGTGGAGGCCGCCTGTGAGGACGTTCGTCAGGGCGGTCAGGCGTGGCACCAGGTTGAAGTGCTGGAAGACATACCCGACGTCGGATCGCAGCTCCCGCAGGCCCGTTGCGTTCTGCTCGGCTACTGGACGTCCCGCAACTTCCAGAGTGTCGGCGGTGAAAGGTGCAATGCCCGTGAGGGTTTTCATAAGCGTCGACTTGCCGGAGCCGGAGTGGCCTAACAGGGCGACCACCTCTCCTGGGTACACGTCCAGATCAATCCCGGACAGCGCAACTTGCTCGCCGTACTGGACTCTCAGCCGACGCGCCCGAACGGTGGGGGTGGCGCCTAAGGTGGGCGTCCCCGACGAGGTGAGTGCCGTCGTCGTGAGTTCAACAGGCATCAACACGCTCATCGGATGTCCTGGAGGTCCACGCCGATGGACTCCGCCACGTCCACCAGGGGAGCGTAGGTGCTGAACTCCGGATCGGCCGTGGGTTCGCCGGTGATGCCAAAGGTCTTGGAAATCTTCTCGTTGCCGGTCATGAGTGCGGGAAGCTTGGCCTTGAGGGCTTCGCGGGCCTCGTTGTCCAAGTCCTTGCGGACAACAATGGAGATGCCCACCGGGATGGGATCGGACTTGGCGATGACGGTGATTTCGTCCTCTTTGATGACACCCTTCTGGACGAAGGTGGGGTAGAGCTGCCTGGCGGTACAGGCCACGTCAACTTTGCCGTTCGCCAAGGCCAGGACAGCGGAATCATGCGAGCCGGCGAAGGTGCTCTTGTAGTCGGTGCCGTCGGTGAGGCCGGCTTTTGCGAGCAGCGACTTGGGCATGAAGTAACCGGTGGTGGAACCAGGATCGATGAAGGCCACCTGCTTGCCCTTCACATCCGCCGCGGACTGGATGCCGCTGTCCTTCCTGGCGAGGCAGAAGCTGGCGGGTTCCGTGCTGGCGGGCCACACCAGAAGAGGATCCACACTTTCTGTCTTGTACGCGAGGGCCGCAGAGAACTGGCTGAGGACCGCGACGTCCACGGATCCGTTGCGGACAGCTTCCACGACGCCGAGGTAGTCGGCCGGCTGGAGGTTGTTCACGGTTCGGCCGGAAGCTTCACCCACCATGGTGGAAAGTTCGCCCATGAGGGCTTGCTCGTCGGGGTCGTCAGTACCTGGCGGGGTGGCGAAGACCAGCTCTGTTTTTGTGCTGTTGGAGCCGGCTGCGTTCGCGTCGCCGGAGCAGCCAGCGAGGGCGCCGATGGCCAGGAGGCCGATGAATGATGTTGCGATGATGCCTGCACGAGCGTGCATGGTGGTGCCTTCCGTCATGTGTTGGGGTGACGGGAATTACGAAACCAGCAGTATCTGAATCGGAATTACGAGACTGCCGTACTTGAAATGGCGGGAAGGTTAACTGTTTGGGATTGCCCCCGCAGTCCGCCCAGTGACCCCGTTTCGTGACCCGAGGCAACCATGGAGCAGACTTGGACAGGTGACCGCCAAAAAACCACGCCCCGGGCTCGCGATTGCCGCGCTGAGCATCGGGACGGCGCTGAATCCGCTGAACTCGTCCATGATCGCCGTGGCCCTGGTGGTCCTGCGCGAACATTTCGAGCTCGACGTCGCCACCGTCACCTGGGTGATCACCTCGTTCTACCTCGCGTCCGCGGCGGGGCAACCCCTGATGGGCCGGCTCGCTGACCGCTTCGGGCCACGCCGTCTGTTCATGTTCGGCATGGCGCTGGTCGCCGTCACCTGCGCCGTCGCACCGTTCCTCCCCAACTTCGCGCTGGTCTGCGTAGCCCGCGCCCTCATGGCTGTAGGGACCGCGACGGCGTACCCGTCCGCCGTCGTGATGGTCACCGAGCTGAGCCGGCTGGCCAACTTGCCCTCCACACGGCCGTTGGGGCGGATCCAGATGGCGAATACGTCCGCGGCCGCCATTGGCCCCGTAGTGGGCGGGCTCCTGGTGAGCCTGGTGGGATGGCAGGCACTGTTCGCGATCAACGTGCCCATTGCTTTGTTGGCTCTCTTGGTTGTCCGCCAGACCGCGCCCGCAGATACCGGGCGCGAGACCGGCAAACTCGGCCAGCTGATCCGCGATTCCGACATCCCCGGCATCCTGGCGTTCGTCACCTCGCTGATGCTGGCCATGATGGCCCTGCTCAACGTGCTGCCCGGCTACCGCTGGTACCTGCTGGGCGCCGCCACGGTCATCGGCGCGCTGTTCGCTTGGCGCGAGCTGCGTTTCCAGCCGCCGTTCCTGGACCTCCGTTTGCTGGGCCGGAACCGGCCGCTGCTGCTGGTTTATCTGCTGTTTGTGGTGTTCAGCGGCGTCTACTACTTCGCGTTCTTCGGCCTTCCGCAGTTGCTGCAGGAGGCAGGGAATTACGACGCCGGAGTGGTGGGCCTGCTCATGCTTCCCCTTGCGGCGTTGTCGGTTGTGGTGACGCCACTGACCGTTCGGTTCATTGAGCGGTTCGGCGTGCGTCCCGTACTGATCACCGGGGTGTTGATTCTGACGGTGGCGGCGGGAACGCTGGGCTTCCTGACCATGACGTTGTGGGCGCCGCTGGTGTTCGTGCTTACTGCCTTGATGGGTGTTCCGTATGGCGTGGTGAGCACGGCATCGAACCAAGGCCTGTACGTTTCGGCCCGACCCGAAGAGCGGGGAGTGGCTGCAGGGATTTTCCAGACCTGCCGCTACCTTGGGGCCATCACCGCCACTGTGCTGATCGGCGTCTTGTACGGCCCGGGCGTGAACCAGGCGAACTGGGGGATCATGGTTCTGGTGATGCTCGGGCTCAGTGCTGTGGTGCTGGTGCTGGCTGTGATGTGGCGGAAGCCCGCGGTTTAGGGGGAGCGTTGGTTCGATCAGTGGACTTTGACATGGACCTGCACAGGGATGGCGAGAGCTCTTTCGGCCCGGAATCCCTGTCCGCGGGAGCCATGCTGCCGTTCGAAGGACGCACCCTGATGCTGGGGCCGGACGGGTTGCCAGCGGGTGTGCTAGAGGCTGAGCGCGACGGATGGATATCTCCGAACAACCCCCTTCTGGTGCGCGGATTCGTCAAGATCCTGCCGCTCGCATGGAGGGGTGATCCCCGCAGCGGCTACAACCCGGCCGCTTCTTCGAGCGAGATCGCCGCGTTTGCGTCCAGGGTGCAGTCCGCTGGCATGTACTGGGCAGGACCTTGGCGGGTGCTGGATCTGGATGCGCGTAGCTCCGACAGCATCGGCTCATATGCGGCGGCCCTCCGTTCAGCGGGGGCCACTCACGTTGATTGTTGGACGTACTCCGAGGCAGTAGGGCTCGCACTTGTTTGGGCTGGGTCCGAGGAAGCGGGAACCATGTCCTTGGCGTTGCACGTGGTGCCGGCCAGCTGGGTGTCTGAACCTCGCGTCAAAAAGGCGGTGCCCGGCGTCGACGTCAAATGGTCTTGGACTGACGTGATTGACCTGTACGCCACGACGCACCACGGAGCTGCTGGGACGCTGTGAGGTGAGGACCGGCGTCGTTAAGACACGACGGCGTCACGTCCGGCGTCGCTGTTCTGCAATCCACGTGTGATTGACGGTCGCGGCCGCGAAGCGATGCGTTGGGCGAGGCCTGAGAGGAAGTCGTTGCCCTCTGAGCGGTACGTATGTACGGCTGTTGCTTGCTTAAGATACTGAGTGCGCTCATAATTGAGTCAAGTCAGAAATCTAATCATGGGAGAACCCACATGAAAGCCTTCGTCCTCACCCACTACAAAGAACCACTGCAGCAGCGGGACGTCCCCGAGCCTGTTCTCGGAGATCATGACGTTTTGGTCGACGTGAAAGCAGCAGGCCTGAACCAGTTGGACGAGAAGATCAGGCTGGGGGAGTTCAAGCAGATCCTTCCCTACAAGCTGCCGCAGGTCCTGGGCCACGATGTGGCGGGCGTCGTCCTTCAGGTCGGGGCAAAGGTGCGGTCCTTCAAAGCCGGCGACGAAGTGTTTGCGCGCCCCGGTAATGACAGCATTGGCACGTTTGCGGAGCGCATCGCCGTGGCCGAGGGAGACCTGGCCATCAAGCCGGCCACCATCAGCATGGAAGAAGCAGGCTCACTTCCGCTGGTGGCGTTGACCGCGTGGCAGGCGCTGGTGGAAAGGGGCTCCGTGCGGCCTGGCCAGAAGGTGCTCATCCATGCGGGTGCAGGGGGAGTGGGATCCATTGCCATCCAGCTCGCCAAGTACCTGGGTGCCACGGTGGCCACTACCGTCAGCGCCGGGAACAAGGACTTCGTGCGGGAGCTGGGCGCGGACGTGGTGATCGACTACCGGACCGAGGACTTCGCAGAGATTCTTCATGACTATGACCTCGTCCTGGACAGCCTCGGTGGCGAGAACCTTGAGCGCTCCCTCACCGTCCTGAAGAAGGGCGGCAAAGCCATAGGCATCGCTGGTCCTCCGGATGCCGGCTTCGCACGCCAACTGGGCGGAAACCCAGTCCTGCTGGGCGCCATGACCCTGCTCAGCAGCGGCATCCGGCGCAAAGCCCGCCGCTTAGGGGTCAGCTACGAGTTCCTTTTCATGCGCGCTGATGGTGGCCAGTTGAGGGAAATAGCGGCTCTCATCGATGCCGGAGACATCAAGCCCGTAGTGGGGCGGGTAGTCCCGTTTGATCAGACCTCAGAGGTCCTGGCCGCGCTTGATAAGGGCGGCATCCGCGGCAAGACCGTTGTTAGTCACCTCTAGCCACAAACACGCAGACAGGACAAAACTCTTGAGCATTGAACAGCACAACTACTTCCACGCGCCCACCAATACCGTTACAGCTAACGGCATCAGCTATGCATACCGCGAGATGGGGCCCAAAGGTGGGGTTCCGGTAATTTTCCTGATTCACCTTGCCGGGACCATGGACAACTGGGATCCACGCATCATCGAACCCATCGCGGCGAAGCACCACGTGATCACCTTCAGCAACCGCGGAGTCGGCGCCTCCACAGGATCCGTACCGGACAGCATCGAAGCCATGGCTGATGACGCTGCCGCCTTCATTCAGGCCCTTGGCTACTCCACCGTGGATCTCTTTGGATTCTCACTCGGCGGCATGATCGCCCAGTCGCTGGTGCTCAAACACCCCGGCCTCGTCCGGAAACTTGTCCTGGCCGGCACGGGCCCCGCCGGTGGGAAGGGCATTGAAAAGATCATCGGCACCACCTATGTCGATGTCCTCCGGGGAACCCTCACCCGGCAGGACCCCAAAGAGTTCCTCTTCTTCAACCGCAACGCCACCGGCAAACCCGCAGCGAGGGCGTTCATTAATCGACTCAAAGAACGCACCACTAACCAGGAGGCGCCCATCAAGCTCGGCGCATTCCAGACGCAACTGAAAGCCATCCGCAAGTGGGGACTGTCGCCGTCGGCCGATCTTGGCGTGATCACCCAACCGACGCTGATAGCCAACGGCGACAACGATCGAATGGTGCCCTCGGTACTGTCCAGCGACATGCATCGAAGGATTCCCGGCAGCGAGCTGGTCATCTACCCCGACTCCGGGCACGGCGGCATCTTCCAGTTCCACGACAGGTTCATCCCCGTAGCCCTCGAATTCCTGGGCCGCTGATTTGTCGAGCCGCTGATTTGTCGGCCCGCTGATACGGTAGCTAAATGCAGCCTGCGCCCCCAACACTTGGCCGACGTGAGCGGAATAAGCAGGAAAAGCTTGACCGCATCACCGCGGCCGCGCGAGAACTTTTCACCCAGTACGGAGTGGATGAAGTCACCACCCAGCAGGTGGCTGAAAAGGCCGACGTCGGATCGGGAACCTTGTTCCTGTACGCGAAGACCAAGGCGGAGCTGCTGCTGCTGGTGCACAACGCCAAATATGCCCAGGCGCTCGCCGCCGGGGTGGATGCAGCTGCAGCTGAAGTCGCGGTGCTCGACGCGGTGATGGCCATCATTCGTCCCATCATTGAATGTAACCGCGTCCAGATAGAGAACGGCCGCACTTATCTCAGGGAAATCGTCTTCGGTGATCCTGCTGAGCCGCACCATGCAGAGGCTTTGTCGCTCACCATCCAAACCGAGGCGGCAACCGCAGAGGTTTTCAGCCGGGACGAGCATTTGGTGGCCCGCGGGCCGGAGAAGCTGTCACGGATCGTCTCATCCATCATGTTCATCAGCATGACGTCCTCGGCCACCATCGAAATGACAGACGCCCAGGTTGGCGACGAGATCCGGGATCAGATCAGCGTGCTCCTGGGCGCCTGACGTCTTAGCTTTCGCGGTCCTTAGCGCTTGAGGAACTCCTCGTGCTGGCGGTGTGCTTCCTTCACCTGCTCGCGGATGGTCTCCACGTCCTTGGCCTTGTTCCGGTACTTCAGCGGCATCTGCACAATCTGCGCTTCCTCGGCGGTCAAAGCGCGGTAGATGCGCTCGCGTTCGTTGGCATCGGCCGTGTAGTCCAGGTCCAGATAATCGACGGCGTGACGGCGGGCGTTGTTGATTGCTGTTTGTGCCTTGCCGGCCGGGCTGATCAGCGAGAGCACCACGGTGACAATCAGGACGCCGATGATGACGCTCAACGAGAGGCCGGTGGTGATCTCGATGACGTTGACGTGTTCGCCACCGTTGATAAACGGCAGGTTGTTCTCGTGCAGGGCGTGCAGGATCAGCTTGACGCCGATGAATGCCAGGATGGCTGCCAGGCCGTAAGAGAGGTAGATGAGGCGGTCCAGCAGGCCGTCGATCAGGAAGTAGAGCTGGCGCAGACCCATCAATGAGAATGCGGTAGCTGTGAAGACGATGAAGACGTTCTGCGTGAGGCCGAAAATTGCCGGGATGGAGTCCAAGGCGAAGAGGATGTCCGTGCCGCCGATGGCCACCATTACCAGCAGCATGGGAGTGAGGGCCCGCTTGCCGTTGACCACGGTGAAGAGCTTGTCGCCGTCGTACTTATCCGTAGTGTGGAAGAGCTTCTTGGCGAGCCGGATGATGAAGTTGTTGGCCTGACCGTCCCCGTGGTCGCCGGGCTTGAGCAGGTTGCCTGCCGTCAGCAGGAGGATGAGGCCGAAGATGTAGAACACCCAGGCGAACGAGTTGATGAGTGCGGCGCCAAGGAAAATGAAACCGGTGCGGGCGATCAGGGAGAACACGATGCCGAAGAGCAAGACCTTCTGCTGATCTTCACGCGGCACCCGGAAGCTCGCCATGATGATCAGGAACACGAAGAGGTTGTCCACCGAAAGGGCCTTCTCCGTGATGTAACCGGCGAAGTACTCGGACCCCATTTGGCCGCCGCCGAAAATCAGGACGAGGATGCCGAAAACTATCGCGAGTCCCACATAGATGGAGGACCAGATGGCCGCTTCCTTCAGCGAAGGGACGTGGGCCTTCCGGATGTGGAAGAAGTAATCAAAGGCCAAGAGCGCCAGAATGACGACGATGGTGATGCCCCAGATGAGGGGAGAGACGGTCATGTGATCCTACTTTCGTGAGGCGCGCGATTGGTGTTGCTCACCGAGGGTCAAACTCGTGGGTTTAAATTTACCGGGATTGGCGGGGTTGTTGGTAACTCGACTGCCATGGGAAAGTACTTGACAACTTGGAAAGTACTTTCTTAGGGTGGGGGTATCGATCCGCACAAACTTTGGGGGACACCATGAACGAGACCACCGGCAAGATGTCAGCAGCCGAAGCACAGGAACTCCTTGCACGGGCGGATTCACTGGGCGCCTCCTCCATCAACGCGGCAGCTTGGCCGGTGGCTGTCACGTTCACCAGCCTCGCGATTATTGGTTCCCTGCTGATGATCGGGATGCACATTGTTTTGGTTGGCGGCTACGGCGCGGCGCTGTTGGCCTGTTCCGTGGGAGCCTGGGGCGCAATTACCGCAAGCATCTGGCCAATGTTCCAACGGTCCACCAAAGCGGGTTTCACCAAGCGCTTCCTGACATCTCTTCTGGGGTACTTCGCGCTCTATGTGGTGGCCCTCTTCTGCGGCGCGTATTTCTTCCGGGACGGCAACCTCTGGTTCTTTATTCCGGCTGCGATCGCCCTGGCTGCCGTTGGCCTTGCGGCCGCGTTCCGCGAGCTGCGCGCATGAGCACGCCGGCGGAACACCCGCGGCACCAGCTCAACGAGGTAGTGCACTCGCCGGTCCGGTTCTCCATCATGGCCGCCCTTTCCAAAGCTGAGTCATTGGATTTCAAGGACCTGAGGGACGCGATTCAGGTGAGTGACTCGGTGTTGAGCAAGCAGCTCTCGATTCTGGAGAAGGCCGAGTTCGTAAAGATTAAGAAGAGTTTCGCCGGGAAGATGCCTCGGACCTCGGCCAGCCTGACGGGTACCGGGCGGGACGTGTGGGCGGCGCACTTGCAGACGCTCCGGGACATCGCGGGCGGCTAGGTCCTTCGGTCCCGGCTAAATTCCTGCCTCGCGGAGTTTCTGCTTAAGCCACTCCGGCTGCCGGTGCTCATCTCGCGGATACTTCAGCTGATCCCTGACATACACGGCGGGAGCCACTGGGAAATCCCATTCTGGCTCGTGATCGAAGTTGTAGTTGGCGGTAGGGTTCCCAGATGCCGTGACAACGAAGTGAACTCCGAACCATGTGCCGGAACCAACCCGGTAGGACGCCTCTCGGAGAGCCTTAATGGCCCGCGATACCTCAGAGGTTCCGCCGTGATCATTGAAGGACCCATTCTGTGAGGAGAACCGGCCGTTCGGGTTGAATATGTAAAAATGCTGCTCGTTGGTGGACGTGGTCACGCTGGCAGTGAGTTCTATTCGTTCATCGCCCGGCCCAAGCAATCCGTGAAGTAGAACGCCCAACCTGTCGAATGCCTCCTGCTCTTGGAGGAGTCCGTTGTGCTGATTACCTAGGTTGCTAGAGTCGGTGTTCCGCATGTGGTTCCTAACTGCCGAACGCTCGTTCGGGATGCCATTGTTGACGGCTCTGAATGCGGCTTCGTATTTTTGGACAGCGTCCAAGGTCCAGTCCTTGAGGACCGCCAGGGTGCCGTTCGGTAGGTGGCGCAGTTCGACTAGTGGGTCTTCCGGGAAGACGTAGCCGCTGTCGTTAGCGAAATAGGTGACAACCCCAACTGGTGGGTACCAGATGGGCTGGTCTCGGTTGTTCCTGGTTATTGCGGAGCTGAAGAGGCCACCCCTCTCAGGGAGCCATAGATCGAAGAGCTCAACCAAGCAGGCTACGAAGGTTTCCCGACTCGGAATCATCGCCTGCTTGAAGGTGAGCTTGAGGGAGTTGTGGGAGGGGGCGTCACTCGCTCCGTCAGCAATCGATGCATGAAAGGGGCTCACACTGCGGTCGGTCCCGTTTAGAAAAGAGACTAACTGAACGAAGTAACCAGAGCCTTCATAGAACTTGCCCGCATCATCCTTGCGGGCCCCGGATTCCACTAGTGACGTTGCTTCGTCAATGTTTCGGGGTAGGAAGTCGCCTCCCGCGGTGGCCGGAGCGGCTCTGGTGACCGTGATCCATTCCATAGGCCTTGGATCGAGCCGCTCCAGTACCGAAACGCTGGCAAGGATTGTCGCAGCAATCTCATGTGCCGAGTCGGCCCTTACACCCAATTGGAGCCTGAGATTCAGCGTACCCAAAGCTGGATCAAAGATTGTGTGGCCGTCTTCTTTCACAGTGTCGCCCTTCTCTGATCAGTCTCCCTGGTGGAAGCATATTTCTACCCGGTCCCGTCAGCTCTGCGGGGGATACCGTCGTTGACAGCCCTGAAGGCCTCGCCGTACGCGAGGACGGCATCCAAGGACCACTCCTTGAGCACGGCCAGCACCCCATGTGGCAGAGGGCGCAACTCTACGAGTTCGTTGTCGGGTAGCACGTAGCGGCTGTCTGCCGCTGAGTACGTCAGAGCGCCGACTGGCGGGTACCAGATTTGTTCCCCGCGTCTTCGTCGGCTGACTTCGTAGCCGAAGATGCCGCCGTGTGTGGGTCTCCAGACCCCCACCAATGACGCAAAGGTCTCGACGATGGCGTCTTTACCCTGCACCTGCGCTTTCTCAAAGGTCAATGAGAACGAATCGCTGGAGGATCCGTGGTGCGCTCCATCGCTAATGGCAGCGTGAAACGGGCTTGTACGTCGTTCCGTCCCTTTGACGTATGAGATGAGCTGCACGAAATAGCCCCAACTTGGGTGAAAGCTCCCGGCATCGTCCTTTCGGGCACCGGCTACAACAAGTTCGACGAGCTCCTCGACGGTGCGTCCTAAAGTGTCGGATCCTGCGATCTGCCCAGCAGTTTGGGGAATTCCAACCCACTCCATCGGGCGTGTATCAAGCTGCTCGAGAATCGGAAGCGTCGCTAGAATCCTCGCCGCCACATCCCGAGGTGCCGCTTCCCGCCCGCCCAACTGCACGTCGAGATCTATATCGTCCAACGCGGAATCGAAGAGACCCGTTGCAGGTGTTCCGACCAAATTGCTATGGTGCACAGCCACCCCCTACCGACGCGAACTCCGTGGTCCATGGCGCTCATAGATGATTCAGTTTCAAGACCTGGGCTTCTTTTAACGCGGCGGCAGGGCCTGGAGGGTGACAAGACTTCCGACTGGCTGTAGTTGGCCTAACACCGCTGACCGGTCTCGGTCGTCTATGCTCCGAACAGCTTCTTGCTGATTTTGGCGAAGACACCCGGTTCATCCGAAGAGTCGATGACTGCAGGATCCTTGGAAAAATCCGTACCATAGTCGGTAACTGGTAGGCGCATGTTGTTCCAGTCAACGGTACCCTGCTCCCGGTTGTATAGCGGAGGTGACATGTGGGCGGCTTCAAGAATGGACCGCATCCAAGA
Source organism: Paenarthrobacter sp. NPDC091711 (assembly GCF_044756605.1). Lineage (NCBI taxonomy): Bacteria > Bacillati > Actinomycetota > Actinomycetes > Micrococcales > Micrococcaceae > Paenarthrobacter > Paenarthrobacter sp. NPDC091711. The sequence continues at coordinate 3,495 of NZ_JBIVTF010000019.1, read as the reverse complement.
GGGGATGTTTTCTAACGTCCGCGGAAATGCCAGTAACTCGGATGAGATGACTTCCGCTGTTCCTTTGCGTCCTGAAGTTTCCGTTGGCGGTTGAACTTCTTCATCAAAGACTTGAATAGAACCGGAAGCTGCAGGGAAAAGATGCACTTGAGCGGTCACCCAGCTTCCGATTCCCGGCTGGTAAGCATCCTTTTTTAGCTCTTTTAACCACATCAGTTCAGATCGACGAATACGCTGGTTTGTAGTAAACATCCATTCGTCAGCCCTACGTACGTCAACGTACCGGTGCGAATAACCAGCGAAGATATATTGGGTAATTAGCACTTCGTCCACATCAGTAAAGTCACCGTCTAAACCCATGCATGCCTTCTGAAGATTCACCAGACCTTCTTGTACTTTGTTGCTGTTGGTCGAGTTGCTGAAGTCAGGCACTTAGATATCTCCCTGAACGAGGTTGTCGAATTCTGCGGACTCCGCTCGCCCACCAGTGAATCTGTAGTCGACAGCCAGCGAGCTTGGAAGCCCTGGCTTGGGACCCGGGACGGCTTCTACTTCCATATGCAAGTCTATGGGTTGCCCAGAGATGACGCGTTCTTGGGCCTGGGTGAAGAGATTTCTCTCGAGTTGGTAGAAGGCCAAGGCGTTGGCATCACTGTTCGGATTGCCGTGCCCTCTGTTCTGGAACATGTGCTGAGCGAGTAGATTGGCGCTCTCACCTGGACCGCCAAAAAGTGACGCGATCAGGTGTCCGCCATCATATGCAGAACCGCCAACCTTCCTGCCCGCTAACAGTTGCTGCCAGGCATTGCGATTCATATCACCCTTGAGCGTTCCAGTGATATGCGCCGCAATGTATTTTGGCTTAGCGAAATCGTCGGTGATGAGCGTGAACGTGTTTTGCAGTCCGCCGTCGACTTGGGCGACTACGTTATAGGTGACGTTGGGCATTGGTTTGTTCAGTTCAGGGGACCAAGCGCCCTTTACCCCTGCGTATGTATCTATGCGAGTGACTGTGCCGGTGTCATCGGTGTAGTACTTCTCTACGGTGTTTTCCTTCAGTTCACCCGCGCTGTCTTTCATCAGGCCGCGACCTTCGATGATGTACTCAGTGTTTGGTTCAAGAGTGGTACGCGCTGCGAAGTTCTCCTTGGGGTGGACCGGGAAGGCGCTGTTGCCGTGCCGATACACCACGGTGTTGGTAACGTTGTCCGGCTTTGGGAAACGTTCGGCCATGGTCGTGGCAGCGGCTGGAGGTACCGACGTGTCGCTCGGAGAGGCCTTGGGCGGCGTGACGGCTGGTGGATTGTTCTGGCGGATACCGGCGGCGGTGGTGTCGAGTTTGTCGGGAAAGCCGGTGTCGATGCTGGTGCGGGCCATGACGCCACTGGGGTGCGGGATGAACGGACCCGAAATGGTTGCCTCTGCTGCGCGGATTCCGTCGGCGAGGCGTTCAAGCTCGTTGGCCGCCGCATGTTTGGCGGTGGTGATTGTTTCTAGGGTTGCCGCTTTTGCACTGCTTACCGCGGTCCAGGCCGCGTGGCGGGCCTGGGCTGCGGTGTTGATGACCTTGGCCGTGGTGTTTGGCATAAGGATGTCAGAGATCTTCAGGGTGAGTGAGCCGGGTTTGGCCAGGAACACTCCGGTGGTGTTGAGGCCATTCGCGGTGGTGCCGAGCATGGCCGAGAGATTCCCGAGGCCTGTTCTCTGCACGGTGGCAACGCTTAGACGTTCGGCCAGGGACCCGGCTTTGCTGGCCAATACCCCGGATTTTACGGCCGCACCGGCACCGTAGGAAGCGGCGATGCTGGCGATGTTAAAGCTCGTCGCGCCGGCTGCCCAGTTGGCGTTGGTGTCGGCCTCATCGGCGTGGATGAACGCAGGCCCCATGGATCCGAACAGGTCCAAAGCCTTTTGGACGTCCGGGGCTTCGCGTTGTTTGCGGGGCTCGTCCCAGAGGGATAGGGGCGTCATGGCCAGTGTGCCGAGCGCTCCCACGGTGGCGCCCATACCGGCCCATGCCTGTTGTTCCTTGAGGTCATTGCCGCTCAAGCCGGAGATTGTCAGGACGCCGTCGACGAGTTCGATGGCTCCGGCCCCGAAACCCTGCAGCAGTCCCAACGTCCCGTTCGGGCGGTAAGGGACTGTTGCTTTGCCCCAGGGTTGCTCATCCTGTGGGTGTTCTACGCCTAAAAATGTCCCGGCGTTCCAGAGGGCGTCGTCCAGCCAGTGTCCGGATTTCAAGTCAGGGCCGGAGGGGCGGGTGGCGGAGTATGTTTCCCCGCCGGAGACAGACGACAGCGCGCCCGCGCACTCGTTCTGTGCCGTGAGATAGTCGTCATGAATGGCTTTGACTTCGGCGGCGAGCGTGTCATGTCGGGCGGTCAGATCGGCTTCCCCGGACCAATGCTGATCCACACGTTTGGTGATCACTTGGTCTTTGGTCACGGTGACTTTTTCCACCGATGTGGGAAAGGCGCCGATGTCAGCGTTCAGTGCATGAACCTTCCGGGCGTAGGCCTCGAGGCGCAGCTTCAAGTCCCGGCATGTGGAGGAAAAAGTCGCCAAGGCGGCAGAGGTCGAAACAGCCGTGCCCTGCACGCGCTGGGCTGAGGGCATGATGGTCCCGAACGCGGCGAGCACAGTGGGAGACTCATCCGAGGAATACGAGGACGACAAACCACGCCATACCGCCGTCGAGGTCGCTACCCCGGAGAGGAACTCATCGGCGTGCTGCCTCAGCGACTTTGCCGCAGCGTCCAGGGCATCAACGTCGGGCAGTGCGAACCCGCCGGTGGGATTCAACCCGCAGGGGCCAACATCCGAACTATTCGACATGTTCTTAGTCCCTTAAGATTTTCGCGGGGCCGCCATGTGGCGCAGCCACGGCGTGTTGATCTACCTGGCCAGCGCTGCGCTGTGCCGCAGTGGCCATGGTCAGGTCACCTTGTTGGTAGAAGTTCAGCGCTTGGGCGGTGGAAGTGATGACGTTTTCCGAGCGGCTAACCACCTCATTGGCTGACGGTGTAAGTCCGAGGACCACTACATCATTGAGCGCTGCGAGGACCACAGCCGCGTCTGCCGGTAGCGCGGCCGCGGCCTGTTCCAACGCCTTGCCCATGCCTTCAAGACAGGGCTGGATACCCTCGACCTGTGCCGCCGTTGCTTTGATGGTGGACGACGCGGCGGCCATGTCTATGTTCCAAACTGCCATACCAGTCACCTGCCTCTAGAGACCGGCGGGTTAGCCGATGCTCTGCACGGCGTTGCGGGCAGAGGTAGCGGCGGTGGTGGCGGTGTCGTCGTTGGTGCCCAGGGTGGTCTGGACCAGGGCGATGATGGCTTTGACTTCGTCCGCCGCTGAGGTCCAGCGGGTTTCGACTGCCTGGTATTCGGTGTCGATGCCGTCGGCGCGGAAGTCGGCCATGGCCTGGTTGACGTCGGTTTGGCGGGCGGCGATGAGGGTTTCGAGGTGCGCGGCGAGGGCTTGGATGTCGG
>NZ_JBIVTF010000018.1:0-90530 GCF_044756605.1 Paenarthrobacter sp. NPDC091711 | reverse complement strand
AGCAGCGTTGCGATCATCATGCCGAAGAACAGTCCACGGCCGGGGAAGTTGATCCGGGCGAACGCGTAGGCCGAGATGGACGCCGAGAGGACCGTGCCCACCACCGCGCCGACGGCCAGGATCAACGAGTTGGTGAAGAACGTCAGGGTGGAGACCCCGCCGATGCCTTCCATGGCGGTGGCGAAGTTATCGAAACTGAAGTTGTTCGACCACAGCGAGGTGTTGGCGCCGCCGATCTCGGAGTTCGGTTTGAAGGACGAGGCGATCATCCACAGGGCCGGGTAGAGGACCATCGCCACCAGCGCCAAAGCGACAATGTGGAAGATGGTGCTCTTGATGCGTTTGGCCGTGCCGGACTCGGACTTCGGGTTGTACACCGGTGCCGTGGAGGGCTTGGTGGGAGCGGGCTGGGTGGGTGTTGCCATGGTTGTCATTTCGAATCACCGCTGTAGTGGACCCAGGACTTGGAGGTCTTGAAGAAGATCAGCGTGATGATGCCGACCACGATCACCAGGAGCCAGGCCATTGCCGAGGCGTAACCCATCCGGAAATCGGAGAAACCGCGCAAGTACAGGTAGAGGGTGTAGAAGAGGGTGGATCCCGCCGGGCCGCCTTCACCGTTGGAGATGATGTAGGCCGAAGCGAAGATCTGGAAGGCGTGGATGGTTTCCATCAGCAGGTTGAAGAAGATCACCGGGGAGAGCATGGGCCAGGTGATGTTCATGAACTTCCGCACCGGGCCGGCACCGTCCATCGAGGCAGCCTCGTACAGGTCCGCCGGGATCTGCTTCAGACCGGCCAGGAAGATCACCATCGGGGCGCCGAACTGCCACACGGTCAACAGGATCATCATGCCCATGGTCATGTTCGGGTTGCCCACCCAACCGCCAAGGTTGATCCCGAAGAAAGACAAGCCTTGGTCCACCGGGCCGGAATCGCCGAACATAGCCTTCCACACGATCGCGATGGACACCGATGCGCCGATCAACGAGGGGGCGTAGAACGCGGACCGGTAGAAACCCTGGCCCTTGCGTTTGCTGTTGAGCAGCATCGCAATCGCCAACGCCGCGGCGAGCTTCAACGGGGTACCGAAGACCACGTACTGCATGGTCACCCCTACCGACTGCAGGAACCGTTCGTCCTGGAACAGCGAGACGTAGTTATCGAAACCGATCCATTTGGGGGCGTCGAAGAGGTTGTAGTTGGTGAACGAGAGGTACAGCGAGGAAATCATCGGCCCCACGGTCAGGGCGATGAATCCCAGCAACCAGGGCAACAGGAACGTGTAGCCGGCGCGGGCGTCCGCCCCGCGCCGCCGCGATTTACGCGGCTGCGCGGGAGCGGACGGCGTGGAACGCCTGCTCAGGGTTGGGCTTTGAGTCACAAGATCAGTCCGTCAGTGTTCGGGAAAGCCTGTATCAGGCGTTCTGCTTGATGAGGTCTTCGGCTTCCTTGAACCACGCATCAACAGCGCCGTCCACGGTGAGCTTGCCGTAGTTCAGGTCCTGCGTGACCCGCTTGAAGGTGGACTCCAGCGTGCCGAACCCAACGATGGGCGGCTCCGGGGCGTCCTTGAGGTACTTCTCGATTGACTTCTCATAATCGACCACGAGCTTGTCGGTGCCTTCGAACGTGGTGCCATCGCGCTGGGTCTTCGACGCCGGGACCCCGCGGGAGGTCTTGAAGATCTGACCCACCTCGGGATCATTGACCATGAAGTCGATGAAGCGGGCAGCAGCATCCTTGTACTTGGTCTTGGCGCTGGCCACCATCAGCATGGAGGGCTTCAGGAACAGGCCCAGGTTGTCCGGATCATCTGACGGAACCGGAACGAGCTTGAGTTCCTTCGCGCCACTGTCCGCGAGGTAACCGGCCATGAAGTTGTCCCAGGTGACTTCCGTGGCCGTGACATTGGAACCGAACGGGGACTTGGGCAGCAACTGGGTGGCCTTGTCTTCGCCAACAATCGCTCCGGTACCGCGCAGGTCCGCGGTGAGGTTCCACCACTTCTTCAGGTCATCCTTGGAGAAGCCAAGCTTGCCGTCCTCGGTGAAGGCCTGGATGTTGTTCTGACGCAGCCAGATGTTGAAGTTCCACCAGATGCCCGTGTAGTCGGTGCCACCGAACAACGTCCCGTTGCCCTTGGCCCCCACCTCGGCCAGGAAAGCGTTGAATTCCTTATAAGTCCACGTGCCATCCGGCTCCGCGATACCCAGGCTTTGGAGCTTGGCAGGATCGTAGTACACCGCGAAGGCGTTGGTGCTGGTGGGGATGCCGTAGGTCTTGCCCTTGATCTGGCCCGAGGGAAGGAGCGACTTATCAAAAGCGTCCGTGTTCACCTTTACGGTGCCCAGGTCAAGGAGCTGGTTCCGCTGTCCGTAATCACGCAGGTAGGACAGGTCCCACTGCATCACGTCCGGCAGTCCACCGCCGGCAGCTTCCGTGGCCCGCTTCTGCCAGTACCCAGCGAAGTCCGAGAAGTTGCCGTTGACCTTGATATCCGGGTTCTTGGACTCGAACAACGCTATGGCCTTACGGGTACGCTCCGCACGGTCGTCGTTGCCCCACCACGTGTAAGTAATGGTCACGGGATTGTCCGCGGAGCCTGTCTGTCCTGCGGTGGATGACTGGCCACACGCAGCCAGGAACGCGGCCGATGCAGTGCCGAGAGCCACCGTACCCAGGAATTTCCTTCTATCGATCATGAGAGCCTCCTTGCTCAGTTGGTGCAAGCTTGCTGAGTTCTCTACAACGTGGCAGTGATCTCGCTTACACTCGTTCTGAATCGATACAATATCTCTAAACCGGCATCTGGGCAAGCGTTTTCCAAAGAACGCATTTTCACCGCTACGCTGCACCTATACCCTCAGTACCAGCACGGCCAACCTGACGAAGGAGTCCTCTTGACCTTCCCCGAAAACTCACATCGACCATCCGTCTGGAACAGCATCGACGGTCTCGCCTATGGCGGCGACTACAACCCGGAGCAATGGCCGGAAGAGATCCGGCGTGAAGACATCGAGCTCATGAAGGAAGCCGGGGTCAACTTCCTGAGCGTCGGCATCTTCTCCTGGGGACTGCTGGAACCCACCGAAGGAAACTACGATTTCGGTTGGCTGGATGACGTCATGGACAACCTGAACGGGGCTGGGATCAAGGTGGCCCTGGCAACGGCGACTGCCTCTCCCCCGGCCTGGCTGGCCCGCAAATATCCCGAGATCCTGCCCGTCACTGCGGAAGGAGTCAGGCTGGAACGGGGTTCGCGACGCCACTACACGCCGTCGTCGTCCGTGTACCGCAGGTACGCCACCGCAATGACCCGAGTGATCGCCGAACGCTACAAAAACCACCCCGCCTTGGCACTCTGGCACGTGGACAACGAACTTGGCTGCCACGTCGGTGAGTTCCACGGCGAGGAGGACGCCGCCGCATTCCGGGCATGGCTGGAACGGCGATACGGTTCCATCGAGGCTCTCAACGAGGCCTGGGGAACGGCGTTTTGGTCGCAGCACTACGCTTCCTTCGACGAAATCATTCCGCCGGGCGCCGCACCCACCACGCTCAACCCCGGGCAGCAGCTGGACTTCGCGCGCTTCAATTCCTGGGCGTTCATTGACTATTACCGCGAGCTGCTGGCCGTGATCCGTGAAGTCACACCCAACGTCCCGGCAACCACCAACTTCATGGTTTCAAGCGCCACCAAGGCTTTGGACTACTTCGATTGGTCCCAAGACATGGATGTGATCGCCAACGACCACTACCTCGTGGCGGCGGACCCGGAACGCGAAATTGAGCTCGCATTCAGCGCCGACCTGACGCGCGGCGTTGCTGGTGGCGAGCCATGGATCCTCATGGAACACTCGACGTCGGCGGTCAACTGGCAGCCGCACAACCAGCCCAAAATGCCCGGCGAAATGCTCCGAAACTCACTAACGCATGTGGCCCGCGGTGCCGACGCCGTCATGTTCTTCCAGTGGCGGCAGAGCAAGGCCGGCTCCGAAAAGTTTCACTCCGCCATGGTTCCCCACGGTGGCCGCGATACTCAGGTGTGGCGCAACGTGGTGGACCTTGGCGACGCGTTGTCCAAGCTGGAACCCGTCAAGGGCTCGCGCGTCGAATCGCGCGTTGCGATCGTGTTCGATTACGAAGCGTGGTGGGCATCGGAGCTGGACTCGCACCCCAGCAACTCACTGAAATACCTGGACACCATGCGGGCGTTCCACCGCTCCCTGTATCTGCGCGGCATCACTGCGGATTTCGTCCACCCGTCCTCGGACTTGTCCGGATATGACCTCATCCTGGTATGCACCATGTACTCCGTCACGGACTCAGCAGCTGCCTCGATTGCCACCGCAGCGGGGGCCGGCGCCACGGTTCTTATCAGCTACTTCAGTGGCATTGTTGACGAAAAGGATCACGTCCGCTTGGGCGGTTACCCGGGCGCTTTCCGCGAACTGCTGGGGGTCCGGAGCGAGGAATTCCACCCGCTCTTCCCGGGCACGTCGGTCACGTTGAGCGACGGAACGGTATTTGAACCCGGAACACTGGGATCCGTGTGGTCCGAGCACGTGCACGCTGCCGGGGATACAGAAGTGCTGGCTACCTTCACTGACTACCCGCTGGGCAACGTCCCGGCCCTGACCCGGCGCAGTGTGGGCACCGGTTCGGCCTGGTACCTCGCCACGCTTCCGGACGCCGATGGGATCGACGCACTGACCGCCCGACTCGTGGACGAAGCAGGGGTGACGGCCGCTACCGAGGTGTCTTCCGGCGTCGAACTTGTCCGGCGGCGCGCCGCTGATGGCGGCAGTTTCCTGTTCGCCATCAACCACAGCCGGGCAGACGTCACGGTGAAGGCCGACGGCGACGAGCTGCTGAGCGGCGCACGCTTCACCGGCGTTGTACCCGCCGGCGCCGTGGCCGTCATCGCGGAAGACTGACCCAAGTAGGTAGCAGATCAGGCCGTTCTCAGCGCGGGGAACGACCTGATCTGCTACACAGTTGGGTAGGCACACGCAAAAACCGCGCCCCGGGTTGATCCTGATGGACCAACCCGGGGCGCGGTTTACGTTGCAAATGGCTAGCTGATGGCGGACTTCATTTCGTCCACGGCCTTCTTGCCGGCCTCCTCTGTTGAGAGCCTGTCGAACAGGACCTCGGAGGTGTAACGCTTCACGATTTCCTGAATAGCACCGGCACCCTTTGGCGGTGCGGCCGGAGCGTCCCCAAGTTCTTCCTTGATACCGGCGATGAAGTCGACAACCTTCACATCTGCCTTGGCGAGCTTGGGAGCGATTGCATCGCGAACTTCGGAGTTCGGGTACACGCCGCGGTCTGCAAGGAGCGCCTCGCCGGCCTTGACGTTGTTGGTCAGGAAGTCGATGAACTTGGCCGTCTCTTCAGGGTGCTTGGTGCGGGACGACGCGGACCAGAACTGGGAGGCCTTGTACCAAAGCTTGGCGTCATCGGCCTTGCCGGTCTTGGACGGGAAGCGGAGGATCTGCAGTTCGCCGCCCGCAGCCTTTTCAAGGGCCGGAAGCTGATTGGACCACCAGAAGGCCAGACCGTTCTTGCCGGTTGCCAGGCCGCTCTGATCAAGCGGGGCGGCCTCAGCTTCCACAACTTCCGATGCGGACGGAACAGACTTCTTTTCGCTGAGTTGCTTCAGGAAAGCCCACCACTCGGCGATGTCCGAGGGCTCGAATCCCAGCTTGCCGTCCTGCGTGTAGAGGGACTTTCCGTTCTGGCGCAGCCACACGCCCAGCGAGGCTTCATCAGTGCCGTAGGCAGCCGCGCCGTAAGTTCCCTTGGGCGACTTGGCGGTGATCTCGGCGGAGATCCGCTCGAAGTCTTCCCACGTCCAGGTCTTGTCGTCCGGGATTGCGACGCCGGCGGCCTGGAAGACTGCCGGATTGGCCAGGATGGTGGCTGCGTTGATGCCCGCGGCGATGCCGGTCAGCCCCTTCTCGCCCTTGCCGGCATCCAGGGCGGCGGCATCCAGCTTGGAGGTGTCGATGTCGTACTTGGAGAGGTCCAGCAACGCGCCACGGGTGGAGTACTCGGTGATGTACTTCTCGTCCATCTGGATGATGTCCGGAGCATCGTTGGCGGCAACCTGGGTGGCCAGCTTGTCCCAGTAGCCGCTCCAGTCGCCGTACTCGGGCTTGATCTTGATGTTGGGGTTCTCGGCCTCGAAGGCTGCGATGGCGGCCTGCGTTACTTGGGCGCGCTTGTCGCCACCCCACCAGGCGAAGCGAAGCTCCACTTTTCCGTCGGCGCTCTTCGCCTCGGACCCTCCGCCACCACCACAGGCGGTGAGGGCGAGGACTGCGGCAGCGGTGGCCGCAACGAGGGCTGATGCCCGGAGCTTGCGCTTGGTCTTGGGCGCTGAGGGACGGGATGGTGAGGCGGCTGCGGGGGCGACTGCTTCACCCTTTGGATTTACCGGCACTGATGTCTCCGATCTTCATTGATCATGATGCGATGAGGGAAAGCGTTTTCTTACTGATCACTATGGTACAAGTCACACTCTTGTATGACAAGATGTCCACTTGTATTACTTGTCCGGAAAAGTCCGACGGCGGTACTCACCGAAGAGCGTTGCCCCGGACGGGCGGCGCTCACCCAAAAAGGCGGCGCTCATAGAAAAGGGGGCGGCGGGCGCCGCCCCCTTTCGGCGGAATGAGTCGGTTTATTTGATGCCCGTGGTGGCGATGCCCTTGATGAGGAATCGCTGGCCGAACAGGAACACCAGGAACACCGGGAGCAAGGACACGATGGACATTGCGAAGAGCGATCCCCAGCTGGTTGCCGACTGCGAGTCAACGAAGGCGCGAAGGGCTACCGGCACAGTGAACATATCCGGGTCCGTGAGGTAAATAAGTGCGCCGAAGAAGTCGTTCCAGGTCCAGATGAACGTGAAGATGGTGGTGGTGGCCAGGGCCGGGACCATCAGGGGGAGGATCACGCGGAGGAAGATCCTGGGGTGGCCGGCACCGTCGATTCGTGCGGCCTCATCAAGGTCCTTGGGAATGCCTCGGATGAACTGGACCATGAGGAACACGAAGAACGCGTCCGTTGCCAGGAGCTTGGGCACAATCAGCGGCCAGAAGGTGTTCACCCAGCCGATCTGGGAGAACAGGATGTACTGGGGCACGATCACCACGTGGAACGGCAGCATGATGGTCAGCAGCATGATGCCGAAGAAGATCTTCTTGCCGCTGAACTGCAGGCGGGCGAAGGCGTAGGCGGCCATGGAGCAGGAGATCAGGTTACCCAGGATGGAGCCCAGGACCACGATCGCGGAGTTGATCATGTAGTGCCCGAACGGGTGCGTCAGGGCAGACCAGCCATCGGTGTAGTTGCTCATTTCCAGGCTTTCCAGCCAGAGGCCGGGTTCGCGGAAGATGAGGTCATTGGGCCGCAGGGAGGAAACCACCATCCACAGCAGCGGGTAGATCATTACGGCGCCCACAATGATCAGGATGGCGTGCTTGACCAGGCCCTTGATGCGGGCGCTGCGGCTGTAGGCCAGGCTGCCTGGGGATTCGCGGCGGCGCGGGCTCTTGCCTTCTTTGCCGTTCTTACCTGCGGAGCTACCGGACGCGGCGGGGAGGGTCTGGAGTTTAGTCATCGTAGAACACCCAATACTTTGAAGCGATGAAGTTGATGGCGGTGAAAGCGCCGATGATGACCAGCAGGAACCAGGCCATCGCTGAGGCGTAGCCCATATCAAACTGGCCGAAGCCCTTTTGGTAGAGGTACAGGGTGAAGAACATGGTGGAGTCGGACGGGCCGCCGTTGCCGCCGGAGACGATGAACGCCTGCGTGAACGACTGGAAGGATCCGATGATCTGCAGCACCAGGTTGAAGAAGATGATGGGGCTCAGCATGGGCAGGGTGATCCGCCAGAACTGCTGCAAAGTGGTTGCTCCGTCCACCTTGGCTGCCTCGTAATACATCACGGGAATCTGGCGAAGGCCGGCCAGGAAGATGATCATGGGGCTGCCGAAGGTCCACACGTGCAGCAGGATGATGGAGCCAAGCGCCGTGTTGGGATCCGAGATCCAACCGGGTCCTTCAATACCCACCATTGCCAGAACCTGGTTGACCAGGCCCGTGGTGCCGAAGATCTGCTTCCACAGGATGGCAACAGCTACGGACCCGCCCAGCAGGGACGGCAAGTAGAAGATGGAGCGGTAGAACGGAAGGCCGCGGAGCCCTTTGTCCAGGACCAGCGCGATCAGCAGGGCCACGCCCAACTGGAGCGGCACACCCACCAGCACGTACGTGAACGTGACGCGCAGGGAGTTGTGGAGGCGGGCATCGCCGAACATGCGGATGAAGTTATCCAGCCCCACCCATTCCGGCGGCTGCAGGAGGTTGTAGTCCGTGAAGGACAGGTACAAGGACATCAGCATGGGCCCCACGGTGATGGCCACAAGACCAATCAGCCACGGCAGAAGGAAGATGTACGCGGCCTTGTTGTCGCGGCCGTTCGCCTTCTTCTCTTCTTTGGTCATGGGACCCTTGCGCCGGGTCATCGTTGAGAGTTCGCCTATAGCGCTCATTGCTTCCCCCTCGCCGGAGCGCGAACGCCTTGCGGCGTCCCCGTGCGTAGTACAGCGGCCATGTGGTCTCCTTTGGTCATCGTGGCCATCCACGGAGTTCGAGTCTGGTTGGTGCTTGCCGTCCGGGACGCCGCCGATCTACTGGCGCTACCCGTGAGTTGCCAGGATTGGGGTCCGGACGTTCAGCGGCTCCGTATCAAAGTAAACGTTTTCTTGACCCTTGTACAGCCTTTTGCTAATTTTTGAGAAAGCGTTTTCTTGCGAAGGCGCCTGAACTTGTTTTTCCACGCTGACGAAGCCCGGCGTGCGCTGGAGCACACCTTCCGCATCGATAAGGCAGGACACTATTGTTTCCCACCCACTCCGCCTGCCATGACCACCGTTGACATGGCAGCAACCCCCACCCGACCCAGCGCACTGGCTGGCTACGAGGATTGGCCGGCCTATGCCGCCAAGCACCGGTTCACCGCTGACTCAGTGGAAGTCCGGCAACTTGCCGACACCCTTGGCGTGCCCGCCGTAACGCCGGACCTTGAGTACACAGTGCTCTCCGAATCAGAGCACGACGGCGTCATCACCTCGCATTTGCAGTGGCAGTTGGGTTTCGGCCCGGCGACGTCCGCTTGGTTCGTGCGACCTGCCGGCGCCACGGCTCCGCTGCCCGGGGTGCTCGCCCTCCACTGCCATGGCGGCATCAAGGCTTACGGTGCTGAGCGCTTGGTGCGGTTCCCTCACGATGTGCAGCGTCACGACGTGACGCTTCACGACATGGACCATCACGACGGCGGCGCCTCCTTAAGCAACAGGCCCGGCGGTGACAGACCCGGTGGTGACAGGCCCGGCGGTGCCGCAGATTCTCCCGTGATGGGATTGCCGCCCCTGGATATCAGGGCAAAGCTCTATGGCGGCCGGGCGCTCGCCACCTGGCTGGCTCAGCAAGGCTTCGCTGTCCTTGCGCACGACACCTTCATGTGGGGCAGCCGCCGCTTCGGGCTCGATCCCCTTCCTTGGCGGACTGCCAACGCAGTCAACGGCCAGCAGGCACTACGGCGGGAGGCCGGCGTCGAACTTTCCGCGGCGGAAAAGTACGACGCAGCCGCGGCCGCCCACGAGGAAACCGTGGCGAAAGCCGCAACGCTGATAGGTACCAGCGTTGCCGGGACCGTTGCCCATGACGACCTCGCGGCCCTGGGTGTCCTCGCGTCCCTGCCGGGCGTGGACGCGGATCGGCTCGGATGCTTGGGTTTCTCCGGCGGCGGCGGACGGGCCATGGTGCTCGGTGCACTCAGCCCGCGGATCCGCAGCTACGTGGTCACGTGCATGATGACCACGTTCGAAGCTCTCCTTCCCGCCTACCTGGACGCACACTCCTGGTTATTGCACTCCCCGGGACTCGCCGGATTGGGCGACTGGCCGGACCTCGCCATCCGTTCCACTGCCGAAAGGGTGCTGGTCCAATACGCCCTGGCTGACCCCCTTTTCCCGGAACAGGGAATGCGCGATGCCCACCAACATCTGCTGCAAGACATGCCCGACCGCTATACCGGCAGTTTTTGGCAGGAACCCCACGTCTTCACCCGGCCATGCAGGACGAGGCCGCCGCGTTCCTCGCGACCGCACTCCAGCCCCGCCACGCCACCACTACCCACGCACCTGATCCCGCTAGGACAGCTTCATGACACAAACCTCAACCGACAGCACAACAGAGGGCATCGCCCGGATCGCCCGCATCGCACTAGTGGGCGTGCACGGTTTTGGCGAACGGCACTTGGACAACCTTGGTCGGCTAAGTGCCAACGGCGTCCTGCAGCTGGTGGCCGTCGCCGATCCTCGACCCCCGGCAGACGGAACGCTTGGCACGGAGGTGAAGGTCTTCGCTTCCCTTGACGAGCTCCTGGCTGCGGGAACCGCTCCGGACGTGGTCATCATCTCCACCCCCATCCAGACGCACGCACCCCTTGCCATCGCCGCCCTCAACGCAGGGGCCCACGTGTATCTGGAAAAGCCGCCGGTGGCTTCCATGGCGCAATTCGAGGAAGTCCTGGCGGCGGCTGCGAGCGCCGGCCGCCTGGTGCAGGTGGGTTTTCAAAGCCTGGGTTCAGAGGCCTTGCCGGCGATCGACGCCTTGGTGGCTTCCGGCGAGATCGGCGACGTTCGAGGTATCAGCGCCACCGGTTTGTGGCTGCGGAGCAAGGCATACTTCAAGCGCTCACAATGGGCAGGTAAGCGGAGCCTCAACGGAACCGATGTGGTGGACGGTGTGGCCACCAATGCTTTGGCCCATGCTGTGGCAACGGGTCTGCGGCTCGCTGGTGCGCGGACCGTGGCGGACCTTGAATCCGTGGAAACGGACCTTTACCGGGCCAACGACACCGAGAGCGATGACACCTCCGTGGTGCGGGTACGGACCACGGCGGGCACAGGGTCTGGGGGAAGCACGGTACTGACGTGCGCCCTGACGCTGTGCGCGCCCGTCCAGTCGGCGCCGTCGGTCACCCTTTACGGGACTCTCGGTCAGCTCACGCTCTCCTACACGGAGGACCGCCTCGAGATCACCTCTCCTCAGGGCACCCGGACGGAGACCTTTGGGCGGACCGACCTATTGGAGAACCTGCTGGCCGCCCGCACGGAGGACGATCTGCTCAGTCCGTTGTCCGGGTCGGGCGCCTATGTCTCTGTTTTGGAGGCCATCCGCACAGCAAACTCGCCCCGGCAGATTTCCCCGGAATTCATTACTTGGGAAGGTGAGGGCGACGCCGCCCACCCCGTTGTCCACGGCATCGAATCGTTGATCCGCCGGGCAGCCCTGGGGCAGGCCACGTTCGCGGAGCTCGGAGCACCCTGGACGTCATCCGGCGAACCCACTCTGGACTCGGACGGCGCCCTGCACATCAAGGGCACGCCCGTAGCGACCTTGCAGGACGGAACCCGGATCC
Organism: Paenarthrobacter sp. NPDC091711; assembly: GCF_044756605.1. Taxonomy (NCBI): domain Bacteria; kingdom Bacillati; phylum Actinomycetota; class Actinomycetes; order Micrococcales; family Micrococcaceae; genus Paenarthrobacter; species Paenarthrobacter sp. NPDC091711. The sequence goes on along the minus strand of NZ_JBIVTF010000018.1, from coordinate 79,024 downwards.
GGCCAACGTCGTCGCCGCGCCCATACCTGCATCCCGTGCGGACCCTCGCGGGAACAGTGGTCACCGATCACATCCCGGAGGACCACGTGTGGCATCTGGGAGCGGGAGTCGCCCTCCAGGACGTTGACGGGATCAACTTCTGGGGAGGCCGGACCTACACCCGTGACGCCGGCGCGTACGTCTGGCGCAAGGACCATGGCCGCATCGTCACGGAGTCCGCGGAGCACAGTGATGGACACAGGCGCGAGCAGCTGAGCTGGCTCGGCCCCGACCACACACCCGTGCTCCGCGAACAGCGCGGGTGGCGCTGGGCCGCCGTCGGGAATTCAACATGGAAACTCACGCTGGATTTCACGCTGGAGTCAGCTACGGGACAGCCGGTGCTGCTGGGCAGCCCGGGCTCCAACGGACGGCCGCAGGGCGGATACGGCGGCTTCTTCTGGCGGCTACCGAAGGTTGGCGACGCGACTATTTGGACTCCCGACGGTCGGGGCGAGGACGCCGTGCACGGCACCGTGGCGCCTTGGCTGGCGTGGTCTGGAACGTTCGACGCCGGAACGGCCAACGCCGCCCATGCCACCGGCGACCCCGGGCTGGGGCACCCCGCGACGCTCGTGTTCCTTGCCTCACCGCAGGCACCGGATCCGTGGTTCGTGCGGCACTCGGGATACCCAGGGGTGGGGCTGTCCCTCGCCTGGGACGCCCCGGTGACCACCGAGCCAGGTCACCCTGTCCACAGGACCGTCACCATCCTCGTCACGGACGGCTTCCTGGCCACACAAGACATTGAACAACTCATCACAACCTTGGGGGAACCGGCATGACCACGCCTACTCAATTCACGCCAGCTCTAACCGCAGTCGCTGCGCCCGGCAACGTCGCCGACCGCGTAGTGAAGCGCCAGCGGGTGCTGGACATCATGGACGCTGCGGGTCGCGACTCGCTGTTGCTCACATCCAACACGGCCCTTACCTGGTACTTGGACGGCAGCCGGGTGCACATCAGCCTGGCCGGCGACCCCATCGCGGCCCTCTTGGTGGACCGCTCCGGTGATCACCTGGTCACGTTCAACAATGAGGCTGGCCGGATCGCGGCTGAAGAACTCCCGGACGGCGTCAGCCTGGACACCGTTCCCTGGAATGGGCAGTTGCATGCCGTCGCGGCAGGGCTGGCCGTTGACGGAGACCCTTTGGTTGAAGCGGCGGTCGCCGCGGAACTGCGTGCGGCCCGCCAGCAACTCCTGCCAGGCGAGACGGCCCGTTACGCCCAGCTTTCCGCCGACGCAGCCGCCGCCATGACCGATATCCTGACTGCTGCGACCCCGGAAACCACAGAGTTCCAGCTCGTCTCGGAGCTGGCCGCCCGGATTGTCTCGGTGGGCGCAGAGCCGTTGGTCCTGCTGTGTAACGGCGCTTCCCGGAGCGACTTCCGGCATCCACTGGCCACGCACTCCCCCATCGGCCGCCGCGCCATGGCCGTGGTGTGCGCCCGCCGGAACGGCTTGGTTGCCAACGTGACCCGCTGGGTGGCGTTCGACGCCGGTGCTCCCCAGGAGCTCGACGCCGAGGCCCGCATCGCCGCGGTTGAGGCCGACATCTTCCGGGCCACAGTCCCCGGAGCCAGGCTCAACGAGGTCTTCACCGAGATCAAGCAGGCCTACGCACGGCACGGATTCGGCGAGGACCAGTGGACGCTTCACCACCAGGGCGGACCCGCCGGTTATGCAGGCCGCGACCCCCGCGTCACGGCAGAGGTCACGGACACCATCGTCCTCAACCAGCCCTTTACGTGGAACCCGTCCGGCCCCGGCGTGAAAATCGAGGACACGGTGCTGCTCACGGATTCCGGTCTGCGTGTTCTGACCACCGACGACCGTTGGCCGAGCACCCAAGTGGACGGCCGCCGTCGTCCGCTGACGCTTCGCCCGTAAACAACGCAAAGGGGCGGGGTCACCGTGATGGTGACCCCGCCCCTTTCCCGTGTGCGCTTACCCAAGTAGGTAGCAGTTCAGGTCGTTCTGAGGGCTCAGAACGACGCGAACTGCTACTCAGTTGGGTGCGGGTGGTGCGGTGGGTGGGTTAGCTGAGCGTCAGCACGCCGTCCACGCGCCGGGGGATGCCCAGCGGGTTTGCGTCGTGCAAGGCCGGGTGCAGGACCGTCTCCGGAGCGTCCTGGTAAGCCACCGGACGCTGGAAACGGCGCACGGCAGTAGCGCCGACGGAAGTGAACAGGGACGTCGTGGCCGGGTACGGGCCACCATGCTGCTGCGCCCAGTTCACGGCCACACCCGTGGGCCAGCCGTCGAAGAGGACCCGGCCGGCGAGGCCGCTGAGCTGCTCCACCAGGGCGGAAACATCCTCGCCAGGCTGTGCGTGCACCGTGCCCGTGAGGCTGCCCGGGACCTTCGCCAAGGCTGCGGACAGTTCGTCCTGGTTGGCGTATTCGATGAGCAGCGTGGTGGGGCCGAAGCACTCCTCCAGCAGCTCTTCGGGGCGTTCCAGCACGTTGGCGGCGCTGGTGGAGAACACCACGGGCGCGGCGCCGTCCGCCAGGCTGTTCTGCTGCACAGTGCCACTGACGACGGCGACACCCGGCTGGTCTGCGACGTTACGGAGTCCGTCCGGGTAGGCCTCGGCGATCCGTTCGGTGAGCATGGCAGCGGTGGGCTTGTCCTTGCTGGCCTCGGCCAGGTGGGAGGCGAAGTCAGTACCGGCCGGGATGAAGACGAGTCCGGGCTTGGTGCAGAACTGTCCGGCGCCCATGGTGAACGAACCCGCCAGGCCTGCGGCGAGCTGCTGGCCACGTTCGGCCACGGCATCGGCCGTGATCACCACCGGGTTCAGGCTTCCCAGCTCGCCGTAGAACGGGATGGGCTCGGGACGGGAGTTTGCGAGATCGAACAACGCCCGCCCGCCCGGGATGGAGCCGGTGAAGCCGACGGCCTTGATGGCGGGGTCCTGAACCAGTGCGGTGCCTGCCTCGCGGCCGCTGACCAGGGCGAAGATCCCTTCGGGGGCGCCGGCCTTGGCAAGCGCTTCGGCAACGATCTCGGCGGTCCGCTCAGAGAGCCGGATATGTCCCGAGTGAGCTTTGACGATCACCGGGCAGCCCACGGCCAGAGCGGACGCAGTGTCGCCGCCTGCCACGGAGAAAGCGAACGGGAAGTTCGACGCCGAGAACACCGCTACCGGGCCGATCGGACGCAGGATGCGGCGCAGGTCAGGCTTGGGCGGAGTGGACGTCGGGTCAGCGTGGTCGATGACGGCCTCAAGGTAGGAGCCCTCCGTGATCACGTTGGCGAAAAGGCGCAACTGTCCGCTGGTCCTCGCCACTTCCCCTGTGAGCCGGACGGTGCCAAGGCTCGTTTCGGAATCGGCGATGGCCACCAGTTCAGTGACGTTGGCGTCCAGGGCATCGGCGACGGCGTTCAGCCAGGCGGCGCGCTCGGCGTCGGACGCTGCTGCAGTAGCCTTTGCGGCTTCCGTGGCTGCGGCGGTGATGGCTGTCAGGTCAAGAGTTGCTGTACTCAATGCGGTTTCCTTTACTCTCAGGGACGGCGCTCTCAGGGACGGCGGTCTCAGGGGCAGCGCCCTCGGTTGCGGGCTGGATTGCGGGCTGGGTCGGCTTTCCGCTGAAGTCGAAGCCCAGCCCAGCACGGCCTGTGCTGCTGAGCCGGCTTCTGCCAGTGCTGTTACTGATCCGGACCGGGGAGGGGCCGGCCAAGATGCCGAGCTGCTCGAAGGAGGCGTCTTCCACATCCTCCACGCTCACGGCGTCGGCGAGGGTGAGAGCCAGCTGCCCGGAGAGTTCCGGGAGCAGGTGCGGTGCCACCCTGATGCTGTTGGCGCGGGCCAGCTCAACGATCCTACGGAACGGGGTTATGCCGCCCACCCGGACGATGTTGGGCTGGATGATGTCCACGGCTTCTGCTTCGATGAAGTCGCGGAAGCGGTAGATGGTGTGGACGTTCTCGCCCAGGGCAATGGGCACCGGGGACTGCTTGCGCAGGCGCCGGTAGGCCCAGAGGTCGTCGGCGCGGATCGGTTCTTCCAACCACTCCAGTCCGTACTCCCCCAACACTTCCAAGGCACGGAACGTATGGGCGAGGTCCCACCGCTGGTTGGCGTCGATCATGAGCAGCCGGTCCGGGCCGATCACGGCCCTGACGGCCGCGACGCGCTCGGCGTCTTCCCGGAGCTCGGGTTTGCCCACCTTGATCTTCACCGCGTTGTGTCCCGCAGCCACCCATCGCTGGGCTTGCTCCACGAGCTGCTCCAACGTGTAGTGCAGGTTGACGCCGGAGCCATACACCTCCACGGACTCGTGGCGTTGGCCCAGGAGTCCCGTGACGGACGTGCCCGCCTGCCTGGCCTTCAAGTCCCAGAGGGCAAGGTCAACTCCGGCCATCGCGATGGTGGTCAGCCCTCCCCCGCCGGCCTCGTGCAGCCGTTTCCAGAGCTTGTCCCACACGATCTCAGGATTGGCTTCCAGCCCGGCCACAAAAGGCGCAATATCGTAGTCCAGCAGGGCTTTGACCGCCTGGGGACCAATGGTTGGTGTCCAGGAGAAACCGTGGCCGGTACCGCCGTCGTCCGTGGTCAGTTCAGTGACGATCACATGATTCTCAGGCGCCTCCGCACCCCAGCTGCGCAGCAGCGGCACCGTGATCAGCCGGGTGGTGAGGCCCGTGATGCGGGCGGGCATCAGCTGCCGGCCAGCTCGTGGCCCTTGGCCAGGATGGACTTGAGCTCCAACAGTTGTTCCTCGTTGGGGTCAACCAGCGGCGGCCGGACCGGGCCCACAGGCAATCCGGCGAGCCGAAGACCGGCCTTGATGAGGGAGACGCCAAAGCCCGGAGTCTGGTCGCGGAGACGAACCAACGGCGCGTAGAAACCTTCAAGCAGGGCGTGGCGGCGCTCTTCGTCGCCTGACACGTAGGCGTCGTAGTAGGCCTTGGCGATTTCGGGGGCCATGGCGAACGCAGCCGAAGAGTACAGCGGGATGCCGAGGCCGCGGTAGGCGCCTTGGGTCAGTTCTGCCGTGAGGAGGCCGTTGAAGAGTGCGAAGTCCGTGCGGCCGCTCGCATTGATGGCCGAGACGATTTCCTGGGCCAGGCCGACGTCGCCGATTCCGTCTTTGAAACCAACCACCTTCGGGTTGGCGGTGAGGCGGGTGATTGCCTCCGCGGTGAACTTGGCGGTTCCGCGGTGGTACACGATCACCGGCAGGCTGCTCGCTGCGGCGATGGCTTCCACGTAGGCCACCACACCGTCGGTGGGCCCGGTGACCAGGTAAGGCGGGAGCACCAGAAGGGCATCCGCGCCGGCTTCCTCGGCCACCTTGGCGGCGGCAATGGCGTGACCCAAGGGTCCGCCTGCGCCGGAAACAACCGGCACGGCTCCTGCAACAGCCTCGACGGCGGCGGTCACCACGGTGCGGATCTCCTCCAGGGAGAGCGCATGGAATTCACCGGTGCCGCAGGCGGGGAACACGCCACCCGGGCCGAACGGCAGTCGCGAGGTGATGTGCTCCTTGAGCAGGGCCACATCTACCGTGCCGTCTTCAGCAAAGGGGGTGACGGGGAAGAACAGTACGCCGTCGAAGTTCATGGTGTCTCCTTGGTTGCTCCCGCCGGGACCAGGCCGGCGGGGGTCTCGTCATTGAGTGCTGCTTGTTCGCTTGATGCTGTGTCTACGCCCTCGAAAGGCGGCGTAAGTTCGGTTCGCCAGGTGCGCTTCGGCTCCCAGCCGAGGAGCTCACGGGCTTTGTCGATGGAGAACGCCGGGCTGGTGCCCGTCAGGTGTCCGGTGAGGGGTCCGCTGCCGGGCAGGAACTGCGGGAACAATTCCGCCAACGGTGCGGCAGCCAAGGCATCCTTCGCACCTACAAAGAACACCTCGCCGTTGGGGATGGAATCCATCTTCTCCAGCAGCACGTCCAGGAAATCAGCAACGTCCCGGGCGTCCACGTAGTTGAACAACGCCGGCGCGGAAAGTGCCGGATCCTGCAGCCGCTCACGGACCGTGTGCCCTTGCTGCGTCAGGGCCCCTTCCCACTCCTCCGGTGAAATCACGTAGCAGGGACGGAACGCTGCGTACCTGATCTTGTTGCCCTGCGCTGAAGCGAACATCTGCACGGTCTGCTCGGCGATCAACTTGGACAACGCATAGGCGTTCCACGGCTTGGGCGGCGTCTGCTCGTCCAGAGGGAACGACGGCGGCAGCCACCCGGCCGGTGAGCCATAGCCCAGGGCGGTGGGGCTGCTTGCCGTCACGATCTTCGGTACACCGGCGTCGGTGGCCGCACTGACCACCGCAAAGGCGAGCCGGGTGTTCGTGCTGAAGATGACATCCTCAGGCGCGCTGAAAGGTACGGCAATAGCAGCGAGGTGGATGACGGCGTCGGGCGCTGTCTCCCGGATGAGCCGCTCCGCCTCCCCCGGTGCCAGGAGATCCGCGGTGTATTGCTCAGCTCCGGCCGGCAAAAGCTCCTCGGGGATGGCATCCCGGTCAACCGAAGTCACCTTGTGCCCTGCCTCGGCGAGTCCGGCCACCACGCTGCGGCCCAACCGACCGGAACCGCCGGTGACAAAAATCCTGCTCATGGTCTTTTCCTTGCTCGGGTAGTGGACGGTCAGGCCTGGCCGCGGCTGAGGTCTGCGCCGAGGCCAAGTTCGCTGATCCGGACGGGAAGATCGGTGTCCAGGGACTTGTTGCCGGCGATGCCCACCGACACCGAGCGCAGGCCGTCGATGTAGCCGGACGGACGGCCCAACGGATCAACGCCCGGGCCGTTGAAGAGGTCCGAAAGGAGCAGGTTGTCGCCGCCACCATGGCCCCCTTCGCCGTTGATAATGGGCACCTCGTAGGCAGCTTCCCAGTGACGCTGGACCACCAGGCGTTCGCCGTTCCGGCGCACGGCGTCCTCTTCCTCGATGGGCGTCGCGCTCGGGTCCACCACGGTCTTCTTGTCGGTGCTGGATTCGACGGCGGCGCGCTCCACCACTTCGAGTTCAGCCCGGCCTTCGGTGCCGTTGACGGTGACGCGGTAACCTTCCCACGGGCTGTGGGCGTTCAGGGAGTAGCTCAGAGTCGGTCCGCCCTGGTAATCCACCACCAGTGCGAGGTTGTCCTCGATGGTGATGCCCTCGGTGAAAACGTCCTGATCACGGATGTAGCCGTCGAACTTCTCGTTGTCGTAGTACAGGGCCTTGAGGCGCTCGTCCTCACGCATGTCCAGGCGGAACGGATCGTGTTCGAGGCCATCCACGGTGCCGCGCTCCGGACGGGCACCCAAGCCACGCTCTGCAGCGTTCTTGTCGCCGTAGAAGCGAAGGCCACCGGAGGCGAACACGCGCTCCGGAACATCGTTGATCCACCAGTTGACCAGGTCGAAGTGGTGCGAAGCCTTGTGGATGAGCAGGCCGCCGGAGTTCTTCTTTTCGCGGTGCCAGCGGCGGAAGTAGTCAGCGCCGTGCACGGTATCCAGCACCCAGCTGAAGTCGATGGACGTGACCTTTCCGATCACGCCATTCTGGATGACTTCCTTGAGCGCGCTGTTGCGCGGCGAGTAGCGGTAGTTGAACGTGACCACTACGTTGCGGCCGGTCTTCGCCACGGCTTCGGTGATACGGCGGCAACCGTCAACGTCGATGGTCAGCGGCTTTTCAACCACGACGTCGGCACCCGCCTCAAGCGCTTCGACGATGTAGTCCGCGTGGGTGTAGTCGGGCGTGGTGACAATGACGCGCTCGATGCCGTTGGACTGGATAAAGCTGGTGAGTTCGCCTGGTGCAAAAGAAGCCACCGGCTCTGTTCCGCCGAGTTCCTTGATCAAGTCCTGGTAGAAGTCCACGCGGCCTTTGTTGACGTCCGACAACGCAATAAGTTCCGCGACGTCCGAGTGCTGGCCGTAGATGGCCCGAATGTACATTTCCGAGCGGCCGCCTGTTCCGATCAGGGCGATGCGGGTCCGCTGGGAGGCTTGGGGCTGGATGGTCGTTTCGGCAGATTCGGTCTGGGTCTCGGCTGAGTCGACATTGACCATATTGGATGCCCCTTTCAGAAAGGCAAGAGTGAACCGCTTGACGGCCCGGCTTCGTATGGGAAGAATCATGAGAAAGCGTTTTCTCAGAGCGTTATAAGCTTTGTATCAAGACTCAGGTGGTCACGTCAACCACTGCTCCAACGACGGAGCACGCGGGAGGCGAGCAATGGGAAGGGGCCACATGGCACGCAGGAACACCAACAGGCGCGTTGGGATTGCCGATGTCGCAGAGAAGGCGGGCGTCTCGCACGCCACCGTTTCACGCGTCATGAACGGTAATGCCGCCGTGGATCCCGGCATTGCGGCGAGGGTTCGAGCCGCCGCAGTTGAGTTGAAGTACCAGCCCAATCCGGTGGGGCGCAGCCTCGCGCTCGGCAAGACAGACACCATCGGGATCGTGGTCCCGGACCTCGCAAACCCCACCTTCCAGGCAATCCTCCGCGGGCTCAGCATTGCTGCCGCCCAGGACGGGTACCGCGTCCTCATTGCGGACTCCTCGGAAGTGACCAGCGAGGAATCCATCCTTGCCGGCGAGGCACGCCGCCGCTGCGATGGCGTGGTGCTCTGCGCTCCCCGCATGAGCGATGCCGAGCTGGAGGAGCTGGCGCCAACCCTGCATCCGCTGGTGCTGATCAACCGCACCACCATTGCCACCAACACTCCCAGCCTGAGCGTGGACTACGGGCAGGGCATCCAGGAACTGGCACAGCACTTGGTGACTTTGGGCCACCGCCGCCTGGCCTTCCTCTCCGGCCCGGAACACAGCGCCTCGAATCGCCAGCGACTGGTGGGCTTGGATCAATTCCGGGCCGAACACCCGGAGATCGAGCTGCAAATGCTCCACGGCGGTTCCAACTTCGACTCCGGCCACGAATCCACTGAGGCCATCATCTCCAGTGGCGCCACCGGGATCCTCGCATTTAACGACCTCGTGGCCATGGGACTGCTCAGCGGCCTGCACGAGCGTGGCGTCCGCGTTCCGGAGGACATCTCCGTAACCGGCTTTGACGACATCCCGTTCGCCAAATACACCACTCCCCCGTTGACCACGGCGGCGGTGCCCATCAATGAACTCGGAAGCCTGGCTTGGCGGAGAATGCGGGAACAGATTCAGCAGGCCGGCGAAACAGCCACCCAGGCGCAGGACGAGTTCTCGCCCAGGGTGGAGATCCGCAAGAGCACGGCGGCACCCGCCCTCACTCCCGCCAGTTGACAGTTAATGCCAATGTTCCGCGCCGGCATTGGCATTAAGTGTTACTTCGGCGAAGGCTGGGAGCCCACTCCGGCCTCCGTGTAGAAGCCCTGGATGTGCGCGGCCACAAGCTCAGCTGCCTTGCCGCCGTCGTGGTTATTCACGGCGGTGAGGATGGCGCGATGTTCGGACCGAAGCCTGGCGCACGTCGTGTCCCAATCAGGCAGATTACCCGTCAACTCGCCAGCATAGTTCTCGATTGCGCCCCTCAGCGAGGCCATCATGGCACTGACCACCGAGTTGCCTGCCGCCTGCGCGAGCGCCACGTGGAACCGGGCATCAAGGGGCAGGAAAGTGTCGATATCCGCCGCCGCATCCATCTGGTCCAGGAGCTCGGCAGCTTCCTCCAGCTCCGGCACGCCCACTTTGGCCCGCTCCGCCGCCCAGGATTCAAGCAGCACGCGGGTCTCCACAATGTCCGCCACCGGAAGGTGACGGGTGGCTACATGCAGCCTGAGGGTTGAACCCAGCGCGGACCCAGGCTCGGCGATGACCACCGTCCCCGCATCCTTGCCCGAGCCCACCCCGGCACGGACCACGCCCATTGCCTCAAGGATCCTGACGGCTTCACGGACGGAGGTCCGGGAAACCTGCAACTGCTCGGCCATGGCGCGCTCACCCGGCAGCCGTCCGCCCAGGGCGAGGTCTCCGTCAGACAACTGCTTCTCGATCCATTGCAGGACCAACTCGTGGGTACGCATACCGGAATACTAGTTGATGTGGTCCAACCACATGGATTACAGTGTGGTTAGACCACAGTGGTAGGACCACAGAATTCAAGGGAGAACCGCATGACCGACACCCTCGACCCCAAGATCACGGCCGCGCCCGCCAATACCGGCAGCGACGAAACCGTGACCCGCCCCGCTCAGCCGGGATCCGCCGTCGGGCAGCGATCTGCCCCGCAGCCACCGGCGCTCAAGCGCCGCGTACCCAAGGTGGCAGACCTGGCGCCGCTGATGCAGTTCAAGAAGCCCGAATTCAGCAAAACAGCGCGGCTCAAGCGCGCCAGCACCATCTGGGAACTGCGCGACATTGCCAAGCGCCGCACCCCGCAGGCACCGTTCGACTACACCGATGGTGCGGCCGAAGAAGAGATCACCCTGCGCCGTGCGCGCCAGGCTTTCCAGGACATCGAGTTCCGCCCCGGCATCCTGCGCGACGTCTCCACCATCGATCTCCGCACCGATATCCTCGGCAAGGAGTCACGACTGCCATTCGGCATCGCACCCACCGGCTTCACCCGCATGATGCAGTCCGAAGGCGAATACGCCGGCTCCCAGGCAGCCGAGGCCGCAGGCATTCCGTACACCCTGTCCACCATGGGCACCGCATCAATCGAAGACGTGGCCACCGCTGCCCCGAACGGCCGCAACTGGTTCCAGCTGTACCTCTGGACGGACCGCGCCCGCTCCCTCGAACTGATCGAGCGGGCCGCCAAGGCCGGCAACGACACCCTCATGGTCACCGTGGACACGGCAGTAGCCGGGGCCCGCCTCCGCGATGTCCGCAACGGCATGACCATCCCGCCGGCACTGACACTGAAGACCGTGCTGGACGCGTCATATCGCCCCGCATGGTGGTTCAACTTCCTGACCCACGAGCCCCTGACGTTCGCATCGCTCTCGCGCTACACCGGCACCGTGGCCGATCTCATCAACTCCATGTTCGACCCCACCCTCACCTACGAGGACCTGGACTGGCTGCGCGAAACCTGGAAGGGCAAGCTCGTGGTCAAGGGCATCCAGACCGTTGAGGACGCCCGCAAGGTAGTGGACCATGGCGCCGACGGCATCATCCTGTCCAACCATGGCGGCCGCCAACTTGACCGCGCCCCCATTCCGTTCCACCTGCTGCCGGAGGTTACTGCGGCACTCAAGGCGGACAACAGCAAGGCCGCCGTCATGCTGGACACGGGAATCATGAGCGGTGCCGACATCGTGGCAGCCCTTGCCCTGGGCGCCGACTTCGCACTGATTGGCCGCGCCTACCTCTACGGCCTGATGGCCGGCGGACGCGAGGGTGTGGACCGCACCATCCAGATCCTGGAGAAGGACATGACCCGGACCATGGCCCTCCTCGGTGTGAGCAAGGTGGCGGACCTGAACCCGGACCACGTGCGGCTGCTCCAGCGCTAACCGCACCCAAGTAAGTAGCAGATCAGGTCGTTCTGAGCGCTGAGAACGACCTGATCTGCTACCCAGTTGGGCAAGAGTGCTAGATGCAAGGATGCTAGATGAGGCCCTGGGCCAGCATGGCGTCGGCAACCTTGACGAACCCGCCGATGTTGGCGCCCACCACGTAGTTTCCGGGCGCACCGTATTCCTCGGCAGTTTCGGCGCAGCGATCATGGATGCCCACCATGATCTCGGTGAGGCGCTGTTCGGTGTGCTCGAAGGACCATGAATCACGGCTGGCGTTCTGCTGCATTTCCAGCGCAGAGGTAGCAACACCGCCGGCGTTGGCTGCCTTACCCGGGCCAAACAGGATCCCGGCTTCCTGGAAGACCGAGACAGCCGAGCGGGTGGACGGCATATTGGCGCCCTCAGCCACCGCGATCAGACCGTTGCTGACCAACTTCGCGGCAGCATCGCCGTCGAGCTCGTTCTGCGTGGCGCAAGGCAAGGCAACGGTGCCGTTGACGTCCCACACTGAACCGCCCGAAACATGGCTCGCTCCCGGCCGCCGGGCAGCGTATTCAGTGAGTCGCCCGCGCTCCACTTCCTTGATCTGGCTCAGCAGCGCGACGTCGATCCCCGCCTCGTCCACGATGTAACCGGCGGAGTCCGAACAAGCCACCACGGTGGCACCGAGGGCCTGAGCCTTGGCGATCGCATGGATGGCAACGTTGCCCGAGCCCGACACCACAACGCGCTGCCCGTCGAAGGACTGCCCGCGTGTTTTGAGCATCTCCTGGGCGAAGATGACAGTGCCGTAGCCGGTGGCCTCGGGACGAACCAAGGAGCCGCCCCATGAGATGCCCTTGCCCGTGAGGACGCCGGATTCGTAGCGGTTGGTGATGCGCTTGTACTGGCCGAAGAGGTAACCAATCTCGCGGCCACCCACGCCAATGTCACCGGCCGGGACGTCGGTGTATTCGCCGATGTGGCGGTACAGCTCAGTCATGAAGGACTGGCAGAACCGCATGATTTCGGCATCCGAGCGTCCGCGGGGATCGAAGTCCGAGCCACCCTTGCCGCCACCGATGGGCATGCCGGTCAGCGCATTCTTGAAGATCTGCTCGAAGCCGAGGAACTTCACGATTCCCAGATACACCGAGGGGTGGAAGCGGAGCCCGCCCTTGTACGGGCCGAGCGCAGAGTTGAACTCCACCCTGAAGCCGCGGTTGACGTGGACGCGGCCGGCGTCATCGGTCCAAGGGACGCGGAAGATGATCTGGCGCTCGGGTTCGCAGAGGCGTTCAAGAACGGCGCCTTCGAGGAATTCAGGATGACGATCGTGCACAGGGCCGAGGCTTTCGAAGACCTCGGTAACGGCTTGGTGGAATTCCTTCTCCCCCGGGTTCCGCGCCAACACAGTGTCGCGGACAGCTTCCAGCCTTGAATCCATGCGTCTTCCTATCCTCAGTGCGCCGGCCAGCGGCGAGACGATCAGTCCCGCTCATGGTTGCACCGAGGGAGGTGGGATCTCCATCCGAGGACAATGTGACCCACATCGCGGAGTTAACACAACTGTAGAAAATCGTTGAAAACTCAAGGAAACAAGAGATTAACAAAAACTCACAATGTGATAAGGATCACGTTAAGTCGGGTACGACTATCGCTTACGGCCGAACTTCGGAAGGTTAGGCAGGTTCGGAAGATTCGCCAGAAGATCAGCGGCCTTAGTGGCAGCGCGGCCGACGGTGCGGCCAATCTGCTGGGGCACAGTATCGTCCGAGGCCGGATCCAAGGAGACCGGGGTTCCGCTCGCGTGGACCTTCACAGCCTGGCCAACGGCGTCCGCGCGGGTGGCAGGGACCTCCGGAGCCGGAACAACAGCTGCGGCTGGCTGCACGGCGGCAGGCTCTGCGGGGCGCACCTCAGAAGGCACGACGACGGCGGGAGCCGGGGTGCCGACGTCGAACGTTTCCAGCCAGCTGGCTACGCCGGCCAGAGGCTTGGGATTGAGCGCGTAGAAGCGCTTCTGGCCCTGGGCACGCATGCTGACGAGATCCGCCTCACGGAGCACCTTCAAGTGCTTGGAGATAGTGGGCTGGCTCGCAGCCAGTTCTTCCACCAGTTCGCCTACAGCTTTATCCCCAGAGCGGAGGGAGACCAGGATGTCGCGCCTGGTTGCCTCAGCTATGACGGCAAATACGTCGTCAGTCACCATGCCTCCCACCCTAGCGACATATACGCCAATTGGCATCCCTGTTTCGTGGCGCTACAGGCACCCCAACCAGACCGGCAACGCTTAGTCGAACCAGGGGACGCTTAGTCGAACCAAGGATCCAGGCCGTAAAGGGGGAAGATCTCCTTGCGCGTGGCAATAACGGTCCGGTCAACCTCGTCCGCGGGATCGTAGCCGACCTCCCAGGAACGCCACCAGACGTCCACGTCATCACCCATGGACTCCGGCGCCCACACCCCGTAGGTTTCCTTCACATACGTCCGCCACGCTTCAGGCACCGGCGTGCGGAGCGGCACCGGGCGCTGCGTCACCATCCCGATCAGGTGGCTCCAAGCCCGCGGTACAACACCGGTGACGTCGTAGCCGCCCCCGCCGGTAGCGATCCAGCGGTTGTCGCAGTAGCGGGCGGCAAGTCCGGCGACGGCGGAGGCCGCCTCACGCTGCCCGTCAACGCTGAGGTTCAGGTGGGTCAGGGGATCGTCACGGTGGGAATCGCACCCATGTTGGCTGACGATGACTTCGGGTTGGAACGCGCCAACAAGCTGCGGGACCACCGCATGGAATGCCCGCAACCAGGCCGCGTCCCCCGTGTACGCAGGGAGTGCGACGTTGACCGCAGTTCCGGGGGCGTTCGGGCCGCCGGTTTCGTTGGCAAAGCCGGTCCCTGGGAAAAGGGTGAGGCCCGTTTCGTGCAGGCTGATGGTCATGACGCGGGGGTCGTTCCAGAAAATACTCTGCGTACCGTCACCGTGGTGCGCATCGACGTCGATACTCACCACCCGTTGCACGCCGCCGTCGAGCAGCCGCTGGATGGCCAGCGCGACGTCGTTATAGACACAAAAACCGCTGGCCCGCTCACGCGCGGCATGGTGCATCCCGCCGCTGAAGTTCACAGCGCGGACGGCCTGGCCGCTCAGGATGGTCTCAGCCGCCACGAGGGAACCGCCTGCGAGGCGGGCACTGGCCTCGTGCATGCCGGCGAATGCGGGATCGTCTTCTGTTCCCAGTCCGCGGTCCTCCTCCGGCGCGGAAGGATCAGCACTGACCCGGCGAACAGCCTCCACGTATTCGGGGCTATGGACGGAAAAAAGTTCGACGTCGGTGGCCACCGTGGGCGCCTGGACGGCCACATGGTTGTGGTCAAAGAGGCCAAGGGCTTGGGCAAGCCGCGCTGTCAGTTCAAGCCGTTGCGGCGCCATGGGATGACCCGGGCCAAAGTTGTAGGCAGTCATGGCTGGATCCCACACCACCGTCGTTGGCAGTGCGGACCGCGTAATGCTGGAAGCTGTAGTTCCAAGCCGTGAGTTCATCCAGAACAGGCTACCTGAGCCCCGAGCAGCCTTCCGCCCGGTTACGCCGCGGGAATAGTGGTTTACTACTCAGGAAAGCTTGTTCAACCGAGGAAGAGCGCCATGTCTCAAAGCCAGTCGCGGTCCACGAGCCCGACCAACTGGCAACCCAACCAGCAGGAGCGGGAAGGTCTGTGGATCTTCACGCGCGTGCGCGACTTCATCGACAACATTGCCAACACCTCACCCGCGCGTTTGGCGTTGACCGTCTTTGCCGTGGTGATCCTGGTTTTCACCGGGTTGCTGTCCCTGCCCGCCGCTTCCGCGGCAGGCACCGTCACACCCCTGCACCAATCCATGTTTACGGCGGTCTCCGCAGTCTGCGTCACCGGGCTGACAGTGGTTTCAACGGCCACCCACTGGACGTTCTTTGGCCAGCTGGTCATCCTGATAGGCATCTTCGTTGGTGGCCTCGGCACCCTGACGTTGGCCTCCCTGCTTGCCCTTATGGTCAGCAAACGGCTGGGCGTGCGCGGCAAGCTCATCGCCCAGGAAGCCATGAACAATGCGGGCAGGCTTGGCGAGGTGGGTACCCTGCTCCGGATCGTGATCGTGACCTCGGTGGTCATTGAGGCGGCGCTGGCGCTGGCGCTCATTCCGCGCTTCATCATGCTCGGCGAAGACTTCTGGCAATCCGTGTGGCACGGGGTCTTTTATTCGATTTCCGCGTTCAACAACGCCGGATTCACGCCGCATTCGGATGGCATCGTCCCCTACGAAACCGATCTTTGGATCCTTATTCCGCTGATGTTGGGCGTCTTCCTCGGCAGCCTCGGATTCCCTGTGGTGATGGTGCTTCAGCAGAACGGGCTCAACTGGAAAAAGTGGAACCTCCACACCAAGCTCACCATCCAGGTCTCCTTCATCCTGCTCGCGGCAGGCACGGTCCTGTGGGGCTTGATGGAATGGGACAACCTACGGACCATCGGCCACATGGACGTGGGCGACAAGGTGATCCATTCACTGTTCGCCTCCGTCATGACCCGCTCGGGCGGCTTCAACCTGGTGGATCAAAACCACATGGAGTCCACCACCATGCTCCTCACCGATGCCCTCATGTTTGCCGGCGGCGGCTCGGCGTCCACGGCCGGTGGTATCAAGGTGACAACCATCGCCGTCATGTTCCTGGCCATCATGGCTGAAGCCCGCGGCGACGCCGACGTGAAGGTTTACGGACGCACCATTCCCCAAGGCACCATGCGCGTGGCCATCTCAGTGATCGTCGCCGGAGCCACCCTGGTGTCAGTGGCGGCCTTCCTGTTGCTCTCCATCAGCGGCGCCTCACTGGACCGGGTGCTCTTCGAATCCATTTCCGCCTTCGCCACCGTTGGACTGAGCACCAACCTCAGTGCCGAGCTGCCGCCGTCGGGCGTTTATGTCCTGACCGCTTTGATGTTCGCCGGCCGCGTGGGCACCGTAACCCTGGCGGCCGGATTGGCGCTGCGCCAACGCAGCCAGCTGTACCACTACCCGGAAGAGAGGCCAATCATTGGCTAGTAGCACAGGGGCAGCCAACCGCCCCGCCCATAATTCACCAGTACTGGTCATTGGCCTCGGCCGGTTCGGGTCCGCCACCGCTGAGCAACTGGTCAAGCAGGGCCGTGAAGTCCTGGCCATCGAGCGCGACCGCACCCTCGTCCAGAAGTGGGCGCCTGTGCTCACTCACGTGGTGGAAGCAGATGCCACCAACATTGATGCGCTGCGCCAGCTGGGTGCCCAGGAATTCAGCTCGGCGGTAGTGGGCGTTGGTACGTCCATCGAGTCCTCAGTGCTCATTACCGTGAACCTGGTGGACCTGGGTATTCAACATCTCTGGGTCAAGGCCATCACGCCCTCGCACGGCAAGATCCTCACCCGGATTGGAGCCAATCACGTCATCTACCCGGAGGCTGACGCCGGTGTCCGCGCCGCCCACCTGGTGTCCGGGCGAATGCTGGACTTCATCGAGTTCGACGACGACTACGCGATCGTCAAAATGTACCCGCCCAAGGAAACGGTGGGCTTCACGCTGGAAGAATCCAAGGTCCGATCGAAGTATGGAGTGACCATTGTGGGCGTGAAAACCCCGGGCGAGGACTTCACATATGCCCGGCCGGAAACCAAGGTGTCCGGCCACGACATGTTGATCGTGTCCGGACACGTGGACTTGCTGGAGCGCTTCGCAGCACGGCCGTAATCCCTCTCGAGTTTTTGTACAGATAACGCCCCTAAGAGCGGCTCTTAGGGGCGTTATCTGTACATAAACTTAGCTGAGCTGTTGGGTGATTTCTGCTGCGCGGGCTGCTGCCGCACGCGCACCGTCGGCAATGATCTTGGGGATGCCGCCGTCGTCGAAAGCCGCGATGGCCCGCTCGGTAGTTCCGTTGGGGCTGGTGACGGCGATGCGAAGGGCCGAGGGGTCCGCCCCGGGTTCGGCCAGCATGAAACCGGCGCCGGCAACGGTTTCGCGGGCAAGCATCACGGACAGCTCTTGGTCCAGGCCAAGCTCGACGCCGGCCGCAGCCATGGCTTCTGCGAGGTAGAACGCGTAGGCCGGACCGGAGCCGCTGATGGCCGAGAGCGCATCAACCTGCTCTTCAGGGATCTCCACCACCGTGCCCGCGCCGGCCAATGCTTTCTTGGCCCTTTCGAGCTGCTCCGGCGTGCAATGAGTACCCGGGGAGACGGAGATGACGCCGCGGCCCAGGCGTGCCGGCGTGTTGGGCATGGTGCGGATCACCGGCTGCCCGTCCGGCAGCGCCGCTTCAAGCTGTGCGATGGACACCGCCGCTGCGACGCTGACAACAATCGTGTCCTTCGCCAACGCGGGGCTGATCTCCCGGGCCAGGTCCAGGATGCCCACCGGCTTGACGCCAAGGATGACCATTCCCGAGCCTTTGGTGGCCAGCTTGTTGTTGTCCGGCTCTTCCTCGCCGGCAATGGCCATGACCCCATGGCGTTGGGCCAGTTCATCGGCGCGTTCTGCACGGCGGACGGTAGCGACGATGTCCGAGGGGTCCGTCCCGGCGGCAACAAGACCGCCCAGGATTGCCTCGTTCATGGATCCACAGCCAAGGAATGCGATTCGGTTGCTCATGGCTCCATCATTGCAGTTGGCCGTGGACGGGGTCTAACGGATTTCAGATTCCCAGCTTGCTCCCAAGGTTATTGCAGGCAGCACTCATTCTTGGTCCGTAACTTAGTAGTTACCTCATTGAGGGTGCGAGTGATGAAGGCGGGCATGGGGATGTCCGCCAGCAGCACCGGTGGCCGGGCGGGTTTTCCCCCATTTCCCGAT
The DNA here is from genome assembly GCF_044756605.1 of Paenarthrobacter sp. NPDC091711. Lineage (NCBI taxonomy): Bacteria > Bacillati > Actinomycetota > Actinomycetes > Micrococcales > Micrococcaceae > Paenarthrobacter > Paenarthrobacter sp. NPDC091711. Next base: position 60,747 of record NZ_JBIVTF010000018.1, on the reverse strand, counting down.
TCGGCCGCCGGTGCTTTCGCTTTTTAAGCGCTATTGGCAGCGCAAAATCCCGCGCTTGTTGGCCGGGCCCGCCGTTGAAGGGCGGGCCAAACCAATAAGCACGGGACTGGTGGGCGCTGGCTGTCTACGCTGCCCTAGTTATCCACGCTGCGCAGCGACGGGACGCTGAGGTGCTGCCTGGCGAAGCGCAGGGTCTCCGCCAGCATTTCCTCGCGCTCCCCCGCTACTTTCGCCTTGCGGGTTGAAATCTCGGCCACTACTACGCCGTCGAAACCGGTGGCGGCCAAGTGCTGCAAGGCATCGGCGCACTGTTGCGTTCCGGTACCGGGCACCAGGTGTTCGTCCTTGCCGGAGCCCGAACCATCAGTGAGATGGACGTGCCGGAGCTTGCTACCGAGCGCCTTGATGGCTTCCAAACTGTTGGCCCCGGCAGTTGCGGCGTGCGAGAAGTCCCACGTGACGTCGTCGTAATCCTGGCCCAACGGGTCCCAGTGCGGCAGGTAGGCCACCGCCTCGCGCCCACGCACCCGCCATGGGTACATGTTTTCCACGGCGATGCGCACCCGGTACCTCGCGGCGATCTCACGAACGCCTTCCACGAAGTTCTCCGCGTAATTGGACTGCCAGCGGAATGGCGGGTGAACCACCACCGTGTCACATCCGACGTCCGCGGCCATTTGGCAGGACTTCTCAATCTTGTTCCACGCCGTGCCCCACACCTGCTGCGTCAACAGCAAGGTAGGAGCATGGATGGAGACGATCTCCTGGTGGTAACGGTGGCTTAGCTGGATCAGGGCATCGGGGTTCTGGCTCACCGCGTTGTTGGTGACCATCACCTCAACGCCCTCATAACCCAGGTCCTGCGCCACCGCGAAGGCGTCATGGACGCTCAGGGGGTACACAGACGCGCTGGACAGCGCCACGGGAATTTGGCGGTCATTCACTTCAGGTTCGACGTCGTTGCTCATCTCAGGAGGCCAGCCCGCCTGCCACAGGGGCTGGGACCGGTGTTGGGGACGGTGTGTTGACAGGGACCGGGAACTCTGTGAACCCCGGGTGGGGTTCTTCATCTTTATCGGGAGCCTTGCCGGCTTCCTTAGCTGCCTTTTTCTTGGACTTGTCCTTCTTGCGCTTCCCCACGTGGGGCGCCGGGTCCAGTGCTTCCTCAAAGACCAATTGGTCCAGGCGGCGCAGGATCAAGCCTTCGCGGAGAGCCCAGGGACAAATCTCCATCTTGGGGAATTCGAAGAGTTCCAGCGCCGCTTCAGCAACCAGGGCCCCCGCCAGCAATTGGCGGGCACGGGCATCGGAGACACCGGGTAGGTACAGCCGGTCTTCCACGGTCATGGCCGAAATACGCTGTGCCCACAGCCCCAGATCCGCTGCATGGAGCTCGCGCTTCACGTACGGCCCGGCAGCGCTGGGGGCCGCACCGGCGATGCGCGCCAAGGAGCGGAACGTCTTGGACGTTCCCGCCACCAGATTCGCCCGGCCCAGATCGTGGAAGTCCCGGACCACTGGCTTCAGCGTGGACCGGATATACCGGCGCAGCTCCTTCACGCTCTTGGCGCTGGGCGGATCGTCGTGGAGCCAATCCCGGGTCAAACGGCTGGCCCCCAACGGAACGGACGTGGCGTACTCAGGAAGTTCATCCGTTCCGTACGCCATTTCAAAGGAGCCGCCGCCGATGTCGAGGTCGAGGATAGGACCGGCGCCCCATCCGTACCAACGGCGTACGGCAAAGAAGGTCATGGAGGCTTCTTCGCTGCCCGTGAGTTCCTGGAGGGTCACCGTGGTTTCGTGCTTGACCCGAGCCAGAACTTCTGCTCCATTGGTGGCTTCGCGAATGGCCGAGGTACAGAACGCCAGGAGGTCCTCTGCCTTGTGGCTGGCCGCAAACTCCCAGGCTTCCAGGACGAACTCGATGAGCTCGTGCTGGCCGGCATCGTTGATGTTGCCATCGCCGTCGAGGTACTGCACCAGTGAAAGCGGGCGCTTGTGGGAAGCAAAAGCTACCGGGCGCGCGCCGGGGTGAGCGTCCACCAGCAGTAGGTGGACGGTGTTGGACCCGATGTCGAGAACGCCAAGACGCATTCTGCCATTATTCACCGATTCGAAGCCTGCGAAGCAACTTGGCGGCGACGTTTCGCTGACGGATTGGTTGCCGACAGCTTGGGCGGGCCCTATTCGGCCGGCTCCCCGGCTTCGTCGGCGCGCTTGAAGTCGCGGCGAATGTTCGCAATGCCCTCGGGATCGATTTCGAAGCCGAATTCGCTTCCGGGGTTGATGACCATGCCCAGCTCATCGCCGATGTTGCCGAGGATCGCTGACCCCATGGTTCCCAGAACGTGCGGGGCTGCTTCGAGGAAGCGCTCATCAACGCGGCTCGGGTGGCTGAACACGGCAAGAACGGGCTGTCCGTCCGCATTGGAGAGCACCAGGGGCTCTACTGAGGAGTCCGGGCCGTCCACGGCTTCCGAGCTGACGAGGTAGACCTCGTTGTTCAGGAAAGCGAGGATAACGTCCACCGGGTTTGCGTCCGGCTGTTCGGCCGAGGCGAGCTTGGCCTCGAGGTCGTTCAAGGGTTCGTTGTCCGGTGAAACCGTCTGTTCAGTCATGGTTCTACTCGACCACGATGGCGGCCGGGACGCAATTCGCAGGTGCTGCCCCGGCCACCATACCGACTACTTTTTGGCTGTCGCCCTCTTGGCCGGTGCCTTGCGGGCGGTGGTCCGCTTGACCGGTCCCTTGGCACGCTTTTCTGCCAACAGCTCCACGGCTTGTTCCCGGGTCAGCTCCTCGAGTGAGGTTGAGCGCGGGACGGTGATGTTGGTGACGCCGTCAGTGATGTACGGGCCAAAGCGGCCTTCCTTCACCACGATGTTCTTCTCGGATACGGGGTCCGGACCGAACTCGGCCAGCGGAGGCACGGAGGCGCGGGCGCCACGCTGCTTGGGCTGCGAGTAGATCTCCAGAGCCTGTTCGAGGGTGATCGTGAAGATTTCCTCTTCTGAACCGATGGAGCGGGAGTCCGTACCCTTCTTCAGGTAAGGACCGAAGCGGCCGTTCTGCACCGTGATGGGGTTGCCGTCCGCGTCCTCGCCGAGGACCCTGGGCAGGCTCATGAGCGCAAGGGCTTCATCCAAGGTGACCGAATCCACGGTCATGGACTTGAACAGTGAACCCGTGCGCGGCTTGGCCTTCACCGGCTTCTTGGGGGGCTTGGGCTTGCCGTTCTTGTAATACTCAACAGGTTGGTTGGCGATTTGTTCCTCGGTCATCTCAGGGATGATCTCGGTGACATAGGCGCCATAGCGGCCGTTTTTGGCAACGATGGTGTGGCCGGTGTGAGGGTCGGTTCCCAGAACGCGTTCCTCGGGGGCCGCAGTCTCCATAAGTTCTTTGGCTTTGGCAGCCGTGAGCTCGTCGGGAGCGAGTTCCTCGGGGACGTTGGCACGCGCGGACTCAACTACTTCGCCCGTCTTCGCGTCAAGGGTTGGGATGGAACTTTCCAAGTACGGGCCAAATTTGCCCACCCGCAGCGTGATGCCTTCTGCGATGGGCACGGAATTGATCTCGCGCGCATCGATTTCGCCAAGGTTATTCACGATGCTCAGAAGGCCGGGATCAGCATCTTCACCGTAGTAGAAGTGCTTGAGCCAGGCAGCGCCGACTGCTTGGCCGTTGGCGATCTTATCCAGGTCGCCTTCCATGTCTGCGGTGAACTCGTAGTCCACGTAGTCCGTGAAGTGCTGCTCCAACAAGCGGATCACGGAGAACGCAATCCAGCTGGGAACCAAAGCTGAGCCCTGCTTACGGACGTACCCACGGTCCTGGATAGTGGAAATCGTGGACGCGTACGTGGACGGGCGGCCGATGCCCCGCTTTTCCAACTCAGCGGTCAGGGATGCTTCCGTGTAGCGTGGCGGCGGCGATGTTTCGTGGCCAACCGCCACGATGTCCGAAGCCGTGAGGGAATCATCTTTGGCAACGTTCGGCAGGCGGCGGGCTTCGTCGGATTCGTCGTCACCACGGCTCTCGTCCTTGCCCTCTTCATAGGCTGCGAGGAAGCCGGGAAAGGTGATGACCGTACCGGAAGCGGAGAATTCGGCGTCGCGTCCATCAGCGGCCACCGCACCGAGGCGGATGGTGGCAGTGGAGCCCTTGGCGTCAGCCATCTGGGAGGCCACGGTGCGCTTCCAGATGAGCTCGTACAGGCGGAACTCGTCGCCGCTCAGCTGCTTGGCAACCTGCGCCGGTGTACGGAAAGAGTCTCCGGCGGGACGGATGGCCTCGTGAGCTTCCTGGGCGTTGGCAGCCTTGTTGGCATAAACGCGGGGGCTCTGGGGAACATACTCGGGACCATAAAGCTCGGAAGCCTGACGGCGCGCTGCGGTGAGTGCTTCATCGCTCAAGGCAGACGAGTCCGTACGCATATAGGTGATGTAGCCGTTTTCATACAGGCGCTGGGCAACCTGCATGGTGCTCTTGGACGAGAAGCGGAGCTTACGGCCGGCTTCCTGCTGGAGCGTGGAGGTGGTGAACGGCGCGGCAGGGCGGCGGGTGTACGGCTTGGTATCTACGGAGCGGACGCGGAAATCAGCGTTTTCCAGGCCTGCAGCCAGAGACGTTGCGAGTTCCTCGTTGAGGTGCACCACGTTGGACGACGTCAGCTGACCGTTGTCATTGAAGTCCCGGCCGCTGGCTACCTTGGAGCCGTCCACGGCGGCAAGCTTTGCTTTGAACGAGCCCGAGTCCGAACCGAACTGGCCTGTGAGGTCCCAATAGGACGCTGCCCGGAAGGCCATGCGTTCACGTTCGCGGTCCACCACCATGCGGGTCACCACGGACTGAACACGGCCGGCCGACAGCCCGCGGGCCACCTTGCGCCACAGCACCGGGGAGATCTCGTACCCGTACAGGCGGTCAAGAATACGACGCGTCTCTTGGGCGTCCACCAGAGCTGTGTCCACGTCCCGGAGGTTGTCCATGGCGCGGTGGATGGCTTCCTTGGTGATTTCACCAAAGGTCATGCGGTAAACGGGAACCTTGGGCTTCAGGACCTCCAGGAGGTGCCACGCGATGGCTTCGCCTTCGCGGTCCCCATCGGTTGCGAGGTAGAGCGCGTCAGCGTCTTTCAGCTGTGCCTTGAGCTCGGCGACCTTTTTCCTCTTATCCGGGGAAACAACGTAGTACGGCTTGAAGTCGTTTTCGACGTCAACGGCGAACTTGCCCAGCGAGGTCTTCTTCAGCTCGGCAGGGAGGTCCGACGGCTGCGGGAGATCCCGGATGTGGCCGATCGAAGCCTCGACGATGAAGCCCTCGCCGAGATACTTGGCGATGGTCTTGCTCTTGGCGGGAGACTCCACGATCACGAGTTTCTTGCCGGTTTTTGCCTTGCTGGGCACGGTGCTCCTACAGAAAAAATGTGTAATTGGGCTGGTGCCCATACTGGCCTAGTTCACCATAGTTTGCAGAATCCTGCGTTTTGGTGCGGAAACCAGGGCGGACATTCAACGGCCCGACGGGGCTGTTACTGACCAGGCGCTACGCGGTCATCCGGGATCATTGACCACAAGGTTGCCACACGTTCGGCACCTTCGGGTATCTGAGTGGGATCTTCAAGTTCGTACTCCCGCAGAACCGCACGAATCCTGTCCAAAAGTTCCCTGCGCTGTGGGTTGGTGAGGTACAGCAGGTTGCTGGAGAGAACAACCGCTGCCGGCTCTTCACCGGCTTCCCCGCGTTGCCGACGTTCCCCGCGGGCTTTGGCGAAAGCAGAAGCCCGGCGTCGGAAGGCATCCAATTCAAGGTCCACCACGGCTATCTCAGGACTGGCAACGCTGCCTCCCGAGATGGTGAAGTCTGTTCCAGCTGCCTTCCAGCGGCGTTCCCTGGCGTCTCCCGCATTTTCCGCAGGGGCCACGATCCCCCACTTCTGAAGGGCCCGGAGGTGGTAGCTCATGGCACTCGGCGTCAGACCCGTCCTGGCCGCGAGTTCGGTGGCTGTGTGACTGACCTGTGTGGCGTAGAGCTCAGAGATAACTTCAAGCCGGGCGGCATGCGCCAAAGCACGGATGGCCTTGGGGTCGGTGATCTCAACAGTCTTCTCGGCACGTTTCCGCCGGGGAACGTCTCCTGACGCTTGGGATGTTTCCTTGTTCACAGTCACTTCATCAGTGTAGTCAGGGTCACTTCCCGGAGGTCCGGCGGTTGATGAGCGCGCCGTGTTCCGGATCACTCGCTGACCCGCGCCGGGTCCGGAAGGAGGAATCCGTCCAGCACCAGGTTGGTGACATCGCGGATGAGCCCTTCGCGGAACGCCTCTTCATCGAAGCCCTCGCCTCCGCCCAGGAGCGAAACCAAAGCCGAGGCGATCTGCCGGACTGACAGTTGGCCGTCGCAGGCGGAGACGAAACCGGCCAGTTCAGTGCTCAGCAGATTGGTCCTCCGAAGGCCGGCGCCTTGCCTCAGGAGGATGACTCCGGGATGAGCAGCCCCTGGGCGCTGGTGCCTTTCCTCCGTGACATCCTCGGCAACCACCAGGTGCGCCAAAGGAACCGACTCTGCAGCCACCCAGTCAGCCCGATCCACGGCGGCACCCAGATGAGGTCCGATCGGTTGTTCGATCGGGTAAGTAATTTCCTCGAAGCGGTTGATGACGGCCCCGAGCGCTTCCTCCGGACGTCGCAGCAAGATCATGCCGAAGCCAATACCCTCAACGTTTCTGGACGCAAAATCATCCAAATAGGCTGCGTACGCTTCCTGGTATTGCCCATCCTCGCGGTTCTGCGAAGCGTCCTGAAGCCAGGTCTCCGCGTATTGTTCAGGGCCAACCTGTTCCCGTTGAATGAACCAGACGTCCAAACCCGCGTTCCGGAGCCACGCCTGGGGCCTGTCCTTCCAGTCCGAACCAGAGGTTATCTCCCAGTTGCCCAGCATTTGCGCTGTTCCACCGGGCTCCAATACCTCCGCGAGGGACTGTACAAGGGAAGCCACTATTTCGTCGCCGGGCAGACCGCCGTCGCGGTACGTGAACTGGTCCGACGACGACTCGCCGCCCGTTCGCGGAGTAATAACGAAAGGAGGGTTCGATACCACCAACCCGAACTGCTCCCCCTTTACGGGTTCAAGGAGCGAGCCAAGCCGGAGGCTCACCCTGCCCTCCAGGTTCTTGGGGTCCAGCTCCAGTTCCGCGGCGTTCAGCAGAAGGTTGAAACGGGTAAAGGCGAGCGCCCTCTCAGAGATATCCGTGGCCGTCACGTGCTCGCAGTGATGGAGCAAATGGAACGTTTGGATACCGCAGCCGGTGCCAACATCCAGCGCTCGTTTGCTGTGCTTCCTGAACGTGGTTTGGACCAGTGTTGTGGAGGCACGACCGATTCCCAGCACGTGGTCATGCCTCAACACTCCCGGTTGCTGATGCGCTGCGAGGTCGCTGGCAACCCAGAGCTCCGCGCCGCCACTGCCATCGGTGTTGGCGTCCCAGCCGTAGGGGCGAAGGTCCACTTTGGCCGTAACCATCCCGGAGTCCACAGTGACCAGTCCCAACTCCGCGAGTCCCTCCGCACGGATACCGGGGAGGGCGGAATCGATGTCCGCCGCGGACTGTGGAACGGCCAACAGCCAAAGACGGACAACCACCGCCGAAGACCGGACTAATGGGTCCTCGGAATTCATGAGCCGCTCACTGGCCAGGAGCGCGGGAATGAGTTGGTCCCTGCCAAGTGCCTCCGAGGCTGATGCGCCCAAAAGTTCAGCCACGCCGTCCACCGTGTAGGAGAGAGCACGAAGATCTGCGGCGAGCGCCGACAGCAGTTCGGGGAGGTCGCTGCGCGGAGCATCGTCGGTGTTGCCGGAAGTAAAGGAGGAAGCTGTGTCAGTCACCTTGCAAGTGTAGGGGCGGCACGGAGTCCTCCGGGATGCTGAACCTGCTCTATGTGGAGAAACGGGAAGGGTGGACAAGCGGAGGGGTGGACAAACACCCCCATGGGAACCCGGTAGCGTTGGATGCATGCTCAACTTCTCCTCCACAAGGCGCCGTGCGGGCCTTGTTGCCATCACAGCTGCGGCCTTGCTGGGAGTCAGCGGCTGCCAGGCACCGGTCAACATCGAAAACGCCGACGTTCCTGCGTGGAAGGAAAAGGTCCTCCCTTCGGCGAGCGGCGTGGTGTTGGAGGACTCCGGAAAAATCCTCAACCGGGACCCGTTGGTCAAGGACGCCCCCAACGTCCCGGCGGGAAGCTACACGCTCACCATGGCTTGCGATGGTGGAGGCAAGGCCTATTTTGCGGTTTCTTCGGGCGGAACCAAGATCGCGGACGCGGCTGCAGCATGTAATGGCAGCCTTGACGTGGTGAAGATCAAAGTGCCCGGCACCGGCGCTTTCAGCATCTCTACCAGCAGTGTGGATGCCCCGCTGATCTTCGCCTACCACGTGGTCCCGGCAGCCGCTTAGGCCCCCGCAGGCACCCACCCTGACAACCCTTTGGCCAGCGGCTTTATGGGCGTAAAGTCAGTCCATGGGCAGCAAGGCAGCTCGCTCGGTGATGCCACAGCGGCCGGCGAGAGCCGCCGTCGTAATCCTTATTGCGCTGAGCGGCAGCCTGACGGCATGCGAATACACCTATGACGAGGATGGCAGGCCGGAGGCCAGCCCCACTTCCACTGCCGGCAATGTGGTTCTACCGCCCGATCCGGCGCTGGAGGAAACAGTAACCGGCGAGGCACTCGAAGAGTGGGCCAAACTGGCGTTGCCCGAGTCCCAAGGGCAGTCTTTCTTCTCAAGCAGCGGCTATCTCAACCCCGGCGAGGCCAAGTCTGAGCAGACGGTGCAGTTGCCTGGCGGGACGTATGCGGTGACGCTGGCCTGCCGCGGGACACGACGCGTGACCTTCAGCGTCGCGTTGGGCGAGGCCAAGCTCGTGGACCTGACCCTGGGGTGCGCCAACGCTCGCGTGAGCGTGGTCCAGGTGGAAAAGGACGCAATACTGTCCATCACAGTGGGCTCAAGATCGGACGCCAACTTCGCGTATCGGGTGAGCCGGCTCTGACTCAACCGTCAGGCGGCTTCGCAGCCTCCGGGGCAGCGGAGAGTTTCAGGACTGGAGGCACATTCCTCGCAGTACAGGGTCAAAGTACGGCAACTGAGGTTGGAGCAGTTCTCGAACTTGTTGGTGGGTGCAGCGCAGCGGACGCATTCACCGATAGTTTTGGCTTCCTCGCTGAACTCGACGTGCATGCGCTTGTCGAAGACGTAGAGCGAGCCTTCCCAGAGGCCCTTATCCTTGAACGTCTCGCCGTAGCGGACAATCCCGCCATCCAACTGATACACCTCTTTGAAGCCCCTGTTGACCATGAGGCTGGACAACACTTCGCAGCGGATTCCGCCCGTGCAGTACGTGACTACGGGCTTGTCCTTGAGGTCGTCGTACTTACCGGATTCGAGTTCCTTGATGAAGTCGTGCGTGGTGTCGACGTCCGGGACGATCGCGTCCTTGAACTTACCGATCTGGGCTTCGAACGCGTTGCGGCCGTCGAAGAACACTACGTCTTCGCCGCTGGTCTTTTTGGCATCCACCAGTGCGTGAAGTTCCTCTGGCTGGAGGTGTTTCCCGCCGCCCACCACGCCGTTCGCGTCAACTTTCAGCTCACCGGGGGCTCCGAACGACACGATTTCGTCGCGGACCTTGACGCTGAGACGCGGGAAATCCGCGGCGCCTCCCTCCGACCATTTGAAGTCGATGTCGTGAAAACCCTTGTATTCACGGGTGGTCTTCACGTACTGCTTCATGTTGTTGAGCTCGCCGCCCACCGTGGCGTTGATGCCGTCCTTTGATATGAGGATCCGGCCGGTGAGACCCAGCTTTTCGCACAGGGCGCGCTGCCATAGACGCACGGCGTCGGGGTCGGCGATCGGGGTAAAGCCATAGAAGAGCACAATTCGGTTCAAAGCCACTGTTAAAGGGTACTCGGTGCAGTAAAATCGTCGCCTTTCGCGCAGGGTTCTTCGCCGGGTTCCGGGCAGGCTGACTGCGGGACCACCGGCGGGAAGTCACAATTCCATAAGCAACCATCCCCGGGCTGACGTGGCTCTGTTGCTTCATGGTGCGCTGGCATACTCTCTCTACATGAGTCCAGACGCCTTGGTTGAAGACATTGCGCACCTCTTGGAAGTCTGGGTGGCCGGCTGGTCCGGCTGCCGCGGCTATGAACTACGCCAAGAAGGCCGCTTCCCTGCCGCACTTCGCACCGACAAAACCGGTGACTGGGAGTATTTCGCCCATGATCCCTCAGATGAAGAGTTCGCCGCCTTGGCCGGCAAGACGGCAGAGGCTTCCACCCGGATCCTGACGATCCTCACCAACGATGTCCAACGGTACAAATACCTCGCTGAACAGCGCGGACTCACCGTGACTTCCGCGTCCCAGACCATGATGGTGGTGGACATGGAAACTCAGGATGCCGAGGATCCGTGGCTCCCTGACGACGATCTGGAGCTGGCTACCTCGGAATCCAACGGTGTCCATTACGCGGTGGTCCATTCCGGCGAGCAGGTAGCTGCCAGCGGCAGGGTGTACGTGGTCAACGGCACAGCCATCTTCGACAAGATCGTTACCGAACCTGATTTCCAACGCCGTGGTCTGGGCAGTTTCATCATGAAGGCGCTGGCGGCGCAGGCGTTCGCGCACGATGTTGAGAACGGCCTGCTCCTGGCATCCTTGGACGGCCAAAAGCTTTACTCCCATCTGGGATGGGACGTGGTGTGCCACGTCCTGATGATGTCCAGCGGAACCGAAGGCTCGGACCTCTCAGGAGCATAGAAACTCCCGTAAAAGAGCAATGCTCGACGGCGGCGCCCCAGGGTGCCGCCGTTGGCGTCCCCGCACAGTGACAGAATGATTCGGTGGCTGCACCGAATTCATTGATCTCCTTGCTGGGCCGGACGCCGGACCCTGAGCAGCTCCGCCATGTCCACACCATCCCTGCCCGTAAAGCGGTCAACGAGCCATGGCCAAGCTGGGTCCACCCGGATGTTCTGGCGGCCTACGGTACCTTGGGCATTCACGAGCCGTACCGGCACCAGATCCAGGCGGCAGACCTCGCCCATTCCGGACAGCACGTGGTCATCGCCACGGGAACTGCTTCCGGAAAGTCGCTCGCTTACCAGTTGCCGGCCTTGGATGCGATACACCGGTCCGAGCTGCGGGTCCTCTCGGATCCCGGCAAGATCCACGACGACGGCGCCGTCACGCTGTACCTGTCCCCCACCAAGGCCCTAGCAGCAGACCAACTCGCAGCGATCCGCTCCCTGAAACTGCCCACGGTCCGGGCAGAAACCTACGACGGCGATACTGATGTCTCGTCCCGGCGTTGGATCCGGGACCACGCCAACTTCATCCTGGCCAATCCGGACATGCTGCACTTCGGCATCCTTCCCAACCACACGTGGTGGGCCCGGTTCTTCCGGCGGCTGCGCTACGTGATCGTGGACGAAGCACACAGTTATCGCGGCGTGTTCGGCTCGCACGTGGCCAATCTGATGCGACGTCTCCGCCGGATCTGCGCCTACTACGGCGCTGGGAGCTCCTTCCCCGAACCGGTGTTCATTGCCGCTTCCGCCACAGCCTCGGACCCCGGGGTTTCCTTTGGGCGGCTCATCGGTGCTCCCGTCCGGGAAGTTTCCGAAGACTGCTCGCCGCACGGTTCCACCACGGTGGCTTTCTGGGAACCCGCACTCACTGACGTCAAAGGTGAGAACGGTGCCAAGCAGCGGAGAACGGCCGTAGCTGAGACTGCGGATATCCTTGCGAACCTCGTATCTTCCCGTGTCAGGACCATCGCGTTCATCAAGTCGCGTCGCGGCGCCGAGTCCATTGCGTCCATCACCAAGAGACTGCTGGACGAAGTGGATCCCAGTCTTCCCGGCCGGGTGGCCGCCTACCGTTCCGGGTATCTCCCCGAGGAGCGGCGGGCCTTGGAACAGGCTTTGAGGTCCGGCCAGCTGCTGGGCGTCTCCAGCACTTCCGCTTTGGAACTTGGCATCGATATTTCGGGTCTTGATGCCGTGCTGGTGGCAGGATGGCCCGGCACCCGGGCCTCCCTTTTTCAGCAGATAGGCCGCGCAGGCCGGGCAGGGCAGGACGCCATTGCCGCCTTCGTGGCAAGTGACGATCCGCTGGATACGTACTTGGTGAATCATCCGGAGGCGATCTTTGACGTGTCCGTGGAAGCCACCGTCTTCGATCCCGGCAATCCCTACGTCCTTGGACCACACCTGTGCGCGGCAGCGGCCGAGTTGCCCATCGGTCCGGCCGAGCTCGATCTTTTCGGCCCCACCGCCGAAGGGCTCCTTGACCGTTTGGTCCTTCAGGGATACCTGCGTAAGCGGCCCGCGGGGTGGTTCTGGACGCACCCTGAGAGCGCTGCCGGGATGGTGAACCTCCGGGCTGACGGAGGTGGACCCGTGAGCATCGTCGATGCCGAAACGGGCTCGCTCCTGGGAACCATGGATTCGCCACAAACCCACTATCAAGCCCACACGGGTGCCATCTATGTCCACCAAGGTGACAGCTACCTGGTGGAGGACCTCAACGAAACCGATCACTGCGTCATGGTGCGCCGGGTAAACCCTGACTTCTACACCACGGCCCGGGATGTGACCCAGATCGAAGTCCTTGAAACTTTGCGCTCGGTCCAGTGGGGTGACATCACCGTGCATTTTGGTGACGTCAAAGTAACCACCCAAGTTGTCTCCTTCCAACGCAAGGCCTTGATTTCCAACGAGATCCTCGGCGAAGAACCCCTCGATTTGGGTGCCAGGGACCTGTTTACCAAGGCCGTCTGGTTTGTGGTGGACAACCGTTCCCTGCACGGTGCAGGGCTGGTGGAAGCGGAGTTCCCCGGGGCGCTGCATGCGGCCGAACACGCTGCAATCGGGCTCCTCCCTTTGGTTGCTTCCAGTGACCGTTGGGATATCGGCGGGGTATCCACCGCTCTGCATGCCGACACCGGCGTGCCAACGATCTTCGTTTACGACGGCCATCCTGGTGGTGCCGGGTTCGCTGAACGAGGTTTTGAGAAGGCCAAGATATGGCTGACAGCCACCCGGGAAGCGATCAAGGCATGTGAGTGTGATGCCGGCTGCCCGTCCTGTGTTCAGTCCCCTAAATGCGGTAACAAGAACAACCCGTTGGACAAGGCAGCCGCCATCACCCTCCTTGATGTTTTGTTGAAGGACGCCAGCTAACCAAGAACGGCAGCCAACACAGCCGGCACCAGGCCGTTCCTGCAGTATCCGGTCCATTTTCTGTCGCTTACGGAGGAGGCCCTGCCCGTGCGCGGCCAGTGGCAACGCCCCACTGGAAGGGATGGGCCAGCTCCGTTTCAACCTCCACCTCGTCCCCGCCGGCCACAGTGCAGGACGTGATCTTTGCATCGTGTTTCCCGGCCACCTCTGCTGCCACTTCGCAGGGCTCCCCGGAAGTTAGCCCCCTCGCAGAATCTGCGGCAGCAAGAGCTGCCAGGTCCGCCGCAGACGCGGCCCGTGATGCCATCACTCCGGCCTGCGCCAGGACGAACAGGCCAAGCATCAGAGCCATGACCACCGCGCCCAAGGCGAGTGCGAGCACCGTGCCAGCACCGCGTTCGTGCTGGGCAATCGGCCGGAGCGTCTTCACGGGGTACCCGCTTCTGCCCGTGCTGATGCCGAGGCCTTCAACGTCCAGGGGATCATCGGTCCCAAGGCCCCGCCCACTGGCGAGGAAACAGTCACTGTGACCCACTCGCCGTCGTCAGTAAGCGACGAAGCAACGCTTTCCCCCGCAAGTCGCTTGACGATCCCGTCCACCGAGCCGGCGTCCTCGCCCCGGGCCAACGCGCGCGCTCCCGCCCTCACCGCGTCCTCCAGCCGGAGTTGGGTAATACCAGCGGCGCCGCCTGCCAGCAGGAATGCCAAGAGCAACACAACGGCCGGCAAGGCCACTGCGAACTCTGCAGTCACAGCGCCCCTTTCCTTCCCATGCCGGGACGCTCTCCCGCGGGCAGGCAGCAGACCGGTCATGGCAGGGACAACGCCGTACGGATCAGGTTGAGCAGGAAGCCGCGGACCTCTTCGCTCCGAAGAATGACCACCAGCAGTCCCGCCAGCCCAACGGCAGCGAGCGTGGCTATGGCGTACTCAGCGGTGGCCATACCCATTTCCGAACCCATCAGCTTTGTCCGTGTGCTGACCCTGGCCAAGAAGCCCTCCTCCGTCCGGAAGCCCTCGCCTGTCCAAAAGCCCTCGTCCTCAAGTGGCCCGTTGTCAGACTCCGCAAGTTCCTCAAAGCCGGGTCCGAACGCCAAAAGTTCGTCCTCAAGCTCGAATCGCTCCAGATCGTTAGGTTCGAGCTCGTACTCGGAGAGTTCGTCGTGCTGGGTTGTCACCGGCGTCCCGGTGGATGCCTGAAGGGTTTCAACGGGAGCCGAGCGGTCCCGGGGCATATCACTGAGAAGGCCCGGAAGCGTGGTGGCTAGTGTTTTCACGGTGGGTTTCCTTTCAAGAAGTGCCAGCTCTCTGCCGACAAATCCGACTCTTCCGTGGTCTGGAGAAGGCTGGAAGAAGGCGATCTCCGCAAGTGGATAACCCGTCTTGTCAGGCTGGGTGTGGAGGAATGGTTGTGGCTGCGGAGGCCTTCTCCACGGTTCACCCGGAAGGAAGCATGGCGATGAGGACCGGCACGATGCCGAGGCAGATAAAAGCAGGAAGGGAGCAGAGGCCCAGAGGAACCACAAGCTTCACGCCTAAGGCAGCTGCCCGTTTCTCTGCGGCCCGGAACTGCTCGCGCCGTTCCCTCGCCGCCTGCGCATAGAGGATGGAAGCGGACGGCGCACCCGTCAAGGCCGCAAAAGCCAAAGCATTCTTCAGGCGGACCACTTGAGGGGCGTGCTTGGTTGGCGTCCGCCAGGCAGTCTCCCAGTCTGCGCCGATCGCGAGCGCGGCAACAACGGGCCGGAGTGATTGCCTGATGGGAGGCGAGGCACACTTTGCAATAAGCTCCAGTGCCCGCCCGATTCCGGCTCCGGCGTCAAGCATCGAAGCCACCAATTCCAGCATCATCGCCGTATCGCGAAGCCCGTCTGCTGCCGGGTCAACGTTGGTTGATGCGGAAGAATCCTGCGCCGTTTCGGCTTCCCCTCCCCGGGGAAGAAGCTGCATTCTTGTCCGGAGTGGTGCCGCAAAGCTCAGGTATGCAGCCAGCACCATAATCACAGTCATTGCCCAGACCGGGGCGTCGTACATCAGGGGGCTCCGGTAGCGGACGCGACCAGTCGCGAGGACCAGACGCGGCCGGCCGCAGTGAGCAGGAGCCCCACCGCGAAGGTGGCAACACCCAGGAAGTTGTTCAACAGGATCCCTAGAGGATCCACGCCCAATGCCATTCCCAGCCCAAGCCCGAATACCGGCAGCCACGACAACAGCCGAACGGTAGCCTTGGGCCCTGCGAGCGCCGTCTGACGGGCGGCCTCGGAGTCTTCTTCGGCCTCCAATTGCGCTGCGAAGCGGGTGAGGAGGTCCGCCAGCGGACAGCCGCTGGTCTCCGCGATGTCCAGGCAGGCTGCCAGCTCCGTCCACACACGGCGCTCAGAACTTCCGCGCCGCGGATACGCCTTGGCGGCAGCGCCCCGGATGGCTTCGGCTGGAGAATTTCCCACCGTTGACGCCGCCCGCGCCGCCGCGAGAACTTGCAAGGACTCGGTGGACAGCCCGGTGTTCCCCTTTTCCGCTGCTGGAACTGTGCCACCGTCCGCGATGTGCCGCGAACCATGGACAACCCATAGCTCCTCCCACAGCCGGAAGGCTCCCCGGCCACCGCGCAAGAGGGCGGCGAGCTGTTGTACCAGCACACCAAGCGACAACGGCTCCGGATGCCTACGCGGCCTTGAACGTCCGAGCCGCATCCTTCGACGGGCGTACCTTCGCCGGGTCCCGCCTTGCCGCTCCCCCAGACTCGTCCTGAGACGCCGGACACCAGCCCTCCCGCCCTTGAACTGAAGCCACACCGCGAGTGCCGCCACCAGGATGAAGGGGCCGATCATCGGCTGTCACCGAAACGACGCATTCCCCGGGGACGTGACCCGGTTGATGTCGGGTCACCCGCCATCAGGGATTGGTGTTGTAGTGGATCGTCTTGTTGTGGCAGCAAACCATCCATCTCCTTCAGCGGTTCCAGTGATAGCCGGGCGGAGAGTTCAGGCCATGCCGGCCCTGACGTCATTCCTGTGGGGCTCCAGCTGAGGGCCGACACCACTTTCTGCCCCTGCCTGGTATCAGTCACTACGCCGATGGACGCCACTTTCCGTCCAGACTGTGTTCGATCCACGTGAATCACGACGTCAAGGGCACTGGAGACCTGCAACCGCACGGCTTCGGCGTTCAACCCTGCCAGGGCGCCGAGGGCCACCAACCGTGCCGGAACCGCCTCGGCAGTGTTGGCGTGGATGGTGCCACCACCCCCAGTGTGGCCAGTGTTGAGGGCAGTCAGCAGTTCGCGGACTTCAGCACCCCGGCATTCTCCTACGATCAGCCTGTCCGGCCGCATGCGCAGTGCTTGGCGGACCAGTTCTCCGAGGTCCATTGCCCCTCCCCCCTCGAGGTTTCCGTGGCGCGATTCGAGCGTCACCACATGCGGGTGGACAGGGTTGAGCTCGGCGGCATCTTCTATCAGGACCAAACGCTCGGCCGGATGGCTCAAGCCGAGCATGGTGGAAAGCAGCGTCGTCTTTCCTGAGCCCGTTGCCCCGCTGATGAGGAAACTCAGTTTGTGAGCCATGATGGCCCGGAGAACCGCCTCGACGTGGTCCGAAAACATGCCAAGTTCTTTCAACTCGGCGAGGGTAAACACTTCATCCCGGCGGATGCGAATGGACAGCAGGGTCCCTGCCGTTGATATCGGTGAGAGGACTGCGTGCACCCGATACCCGCCGTTGAGCCGGACGTCCACGCAGGGGGAACCGTCGTCCAGTCGCCTTCCCCCGGCTGAGACCAGGCGGGTGGCCAGCGACCTGATCTGTTGTTCGGTGTCGAAATGAACTGAAGATCGTTCCAGGCCGTTCCCGCGGTCCAACCACACGGAATCAGGGCCGTTGACAAAGATGTCCGTGACGGCAGGATCTTGTGCGAGCGGCTGGAGGGGGCCTAATCCGTTCAGTTCCGCGTTGATGGATTCGGCCGCCTCCAACGCTCCGGCAGTACCGAGTAATCTGCCGCTTGCCTGCACTGCTGCCGCGACAGTAGAGGGAGTCACGGGTCCGCTCCCTGCGAGCACTGATTCCCGCACCGTTTCAAGGAGGACCGAGTCCAGCCTGCGGCCCTGCCGGCGGCGGGTTCCCTCGGCAAAGAGGCTCACTGGACGCCGCCGCTCAGTTCCAGCACAGCCCCGGCGAAGCGGCTGATGGATTTCCTGCGTCCGATTTCCAGCAATCGCCCCAGCTCAGTGCCCGCAGCAACTCCACGGATCTCCGGCAGGACACCCAGCAGCGGCAACCCCAGTGACTCCGCGATCACTGGAGCATCCACAGAGGTGGCGCCGTTTCCGCGGACCAGAAGTCCGGCATCTATGGGCGGAAGTTCGTTGAGGACGCGCGCGGCCGCCACTGCGGATTTGAGGTGGGCTTTGGTTAGCAGCAAGATCCTGTCGCAGTCCCACGCGAGCGTGCCCAATCCCTCCTCACTGCGTCCGATGTCAACCAGGATGAGCTCGAAGCTCCGGCGTGCGGCGTCAACAACAGCGGCCACGGCGCCGACCGCCGGGATGTGGACCGGTTCACGGGTCCCAGGCCAGGACAGGTAGGCGAAGCCGCCGGCAACCGGCAGTGAATCCCGGAATTGGGATGGATCAATGCTGCCCCTGGTTTCGGCGAAGTCCGGCCATCGGAGACCGGGAACTTCGTCAGCCGTCACCGCCAGCTCAAGGCCACCACCCCAGCGGTCGCCGTCGATGAGCATGGTGCTGATGCCATGACCGGCTGCAGCTTGGGCAAGCCAGATGGCGGTGGTGGTAGCTCCCGCCCCACCACTGCCACCGATGATTCCCATGACCGTACCGCCAGGATCCGGGGAGCCGGACATGCTCAGGTGTTCGGCGAGCCAGGCGGCGGCCTCGGGAAGGACGGCGACGCGCTCAGCTCCGAGCGAAGCGGCTAAACGCCACAACCCGTCACCTTCAGAGGCTTTGCCGAGCAACACCGTAGGAGCCCTTCGTCTGGGCGGCAATTCGCGAATATCGCTGCCTACCAACACGACGTCGGCGTTGTCCCATCCGTGGACGGCTTCCATCACATCCACTGCCGTTCTGAGACTTCCGCCTGCGGCAGCGACTATCCGTTTTGCCTCTTCCTGAAGGTAGGGGTCGCCGGAAACGAGCAGAATCCCGAGGGTGTCGCGAGGCACCCAGGATCCGTCTGCGTCCCCTTCCACCGGTTGCTTGCCCGATGGCCCATAAGGCTCAGTAGTCTGTCCCGGGTGCCTGAGTTGTCTGGGTTGCCTGTGCCGACGATCTTGCTTCCTCATGACTTTCACACTGCTTCAATCGTGGCCTCAGAATAAGGTTCGAATGCCCGTATGTGCACAACACAGCGCGGCCGGAGGTGTGGAGGAGCAGTCGCTCCCCGGTACAGCACACCAAAGCCGCCCCGAAATCGCAGCACACCTCCGCACAGGGCAGAATGGACACCATGTATTTGCTGCTCGCCGCCCACCAGGAAGGCGCAGCCATACAAAGGATCTCCCCCACCGGAAAGGCCACTGCTGACGCGCGCGTCATCACCCGCGGTGACTTGCCCGGCGTCGTGCGTGAATTCGAAGCTCAGCGGCCCCGCTGGGTGTGGCACCGCGCCCAGGACTGGTACCCCGAACTGCTGACCCAAGGCATAGAGCTGGAGCGTTGCCACGACCTCGCGCTCTGCGGAGCCATTCTGGCCCACTCGGAATTCACAGCCCACACGGACTACGCCAAGCATGCGGTCAAGCTCACGCAGGACGATGACTCAACACCGCCGCGTGCCCTTCAACCCCCGCCTCCGCCCGCAGATCAAGGCGCACTCTTTGAGGACCTTTCGCCCTCCAGTACCAAGACGGGACTTGCTGAGCTCAAAGAGGAATTTGCCGCCCAACAACTCGCGATTTCCCAGGTATCCGAGGCCCACCAGCAGAAACAGCGCCTCCAGCTACTGCTCGCCGCTGAGTCTGCTTGCGCAATAATCGCCGTCGAGATGCAACACGTTGGCGTCCCATGGCGTGAAGAACTGCATCAGCAGATCCTCGCCGACGTTTTGGGGCCCCGCCCACCTCTCGGGCACCGTCCACCGGCACTTGAGGCTCTCTGCGCCGAGCTCAGGAGCATCCTCAACTCCCCCAGCCTGAATCCGGACTCCCCTCAGGACCTGATGCGCGCCTTGCACCGGAACGGGATCGAGGTCAAAAGCACCCGGCAGTGGGAGCTTCAGGAATCGAAGCATCCGGCCATCCAGCCGTTGCTCGCCTACAAGAAGCTCTCCCGTCTGCACACCGCCAACGGCTGGTCCTGGCTGGACGCCTGGGTGCGTGACGGGCGGTTCCATCCCGAGTACGTGGTGGGTGGCGTCGTGTCAGGCCGCTGGGCCTCCCGGGGTGGCGGCGCGCTCCAGATCCCGCGCAATATCCGGGCAGCGGTCCATGCGGATCCCGGACACAAGCTCATTGTTGCCGACGCCTCTCAACTGGAGCCGCGCGTTCTCGTGGCGCTGGCCCAAGACACCAAAATGGCGGAGGCAGCCCGCGATAAGGACCTCTACGCAGGCATCGCAGCCCAGGGCTTTGGTGGCGACCGCGCCAAAGCGAAAATTGCCCTGCTGGGTGCCATCTACGGCGCCACCACGGGCGAGTCCGGCAGGCTCATGCCGCAGCTGACGCGTACTTATCCGCGCGCTGTCGGCTTCGTTGAGCAAGCAGCGCGTGAGGGCGAAGCAGGCCGAACCGTCACCACACGGCTGGGTAGAAGCAGCCCTCCACCATCGGCCGGCTGGCTGCGGAGCCAACAATCAACCACGGCCGAGGAACAGCGCCGCGCCGATAATCTGGCCCGGTCACGGGGCCGCTTCACCCGCAACTTCGTGGTGCAAGGCTCGGCTGCTGAGTGGGCGGCCTGCTGGTTGGCGGAATTACGACGGCGGCTGCGGACCTTGCGCGCCGAAGGCTCACCCAGCGGTGAACTCGTCTTCTTTTTGCACGACGAAGTGATGATTCACGCTCCCGGGAATGCCGTGGACGCATGTATCCGCGCCATCGAAGAAGCTGCCGCTGCGGCGAAGGAACTCATGTTCGGGCGGATCCCGGTGGAATTTCCGGTGAGCCTGGCCGTGGTCGATTCGTACGACAATGCGAAGTAGCCGGACCATAGCCGGAAGGTGCGGCACTATCCAGTCATATCTCGCCATATGAGCCGGAATGACCTGCTTCCTAGCGGTACTGCCAAGTAACTTTAGTTCGTCCTGTGATCTGGATAGTTTCACTCTGTGGATAGTTTTTGAAACAGCATCACAAGGGGGAAGCATTCGATGGCTGGCAGGTTTGAAATTCTCAAGGACAACACCGACGGTTACCGGTTCCGCCTGACGGCGGCCGACGGAACTGTTGTGGCTGAATCACCTACGTTCAAGCACCTCGAGGGTGTGGTGGCCGGAATCAACGCCGTACGGGAAAACGCCGCAACTGGTCTGATCGTGGACCGATCGAGCACAGCCCATAAGGCCGCCTAAAAGATGCCTGCCTAAGAGAAGACCGCCTAGAGGTCAATATCCCGCAGCTTGGCCTTGTCCCAGGGAACAGTCCATCCCAGTTCGTCGAAGAGGCCGCTGAGAACCATCCCTGTAAAGCCCCACACCAGCACGCCATTTACGGTGAAACCCGGACTGGTGTACGTGCGGCCGAACCGCGAAATGGTGGCAGTGACCCGGTTGACGGGGTCCAGGAGGTCGCGCACGGGCACCCTGAAGACCTGCGCTGACTCGGCATAATCCACCACCCGAACAGGCGACGGCGCATCCCACCACGCCAGCACCGGTGTCACCCTGAAGTTGCTCCGGATGAGTCCAAGTTCCGGGATGACACCGAGAACCCGGACACCGCTGGCGTCCAGGCCGGTTTCTTCCACAGCTTCGCGGAGCGCCGCACCGATCACGGATTCATCCTCCGGGTCCACGCTGCCACCCGGGAATGCCACCTGGCCCGGATGGTCATCGAGGGTGTGTGCACGTTCCAGCAAAAGGACATCAAGATCGGCCGGCGCGATAGGCCGACCCGACTCGGCAGGAACGTTGTCCAGCACACCAAAGAGCATCAGGACCGCAGCGGCCCGGTTGGTTTCGGGGGTGACGGGAAGCTTCTCCCAGAGTGCCGAGTGCTGTTGCTGACCGTCCTCGAAGCGGGTGACAAGCGCTGACAGTTCCTCAAGCGCGGTCACCCGGGCCTCCTTTGCGATTCCATGCGTATTTCCGCTGCCCTGTGCGTCTCGGCCAGGAGTTTTTCCAGCAAAGCTTCGTTGCCCGGCGCGAGCTCATACTTCAGCAGTTTGGCTGCCTTGACGGGATCCGTTTCGCCCTCGCCATAGCTCGGGCAGAGGCTTGCCACCGGGCAGGCACCACAGGCCGGCTTCCTGGAATGGCAGACCCTGCGTCCGTGAAAAACCACTCGGTGCGAAAGCATGGTCCAGTCGCGGGGTTCAAACAATTCAGCGACGTCGAACTCGATCTTCACAGGATCGTCCGAGGCCGTCCAGCCAAAGCGGCGGGCCAGCCTGCCGAAGTGTGTGTCCACCGTGATACCAGGAACACCGAAGGCATTGCCCAAAACCACGTTTGCTGTCTTGCGCCCGACGCCCGGGAGCGTCACCAGATCTTCAAGGCGACCAGGGACCACGCCGTCGTACTCGTCCACCAGCCGCGTGCTCAGCGCCAGAACGTTCCGCGCTTTGGCCCGGAAGAAGCCCGTGGGCTGAAGTATTGTCTCCAGCTCAACGGGATCCGCCTCGGCCATGGCGCGGGCGTCCGGGTAACGGGCAAACAGGATCTTGGTGACCTGGTTAACCAGCACATCAGTGGTTTGGGCGGAGAGGACCGTGGCCACCACCAACTCAAAAGGGTTCCTGAAATCCAGCTCCGCATGCGCGTAGGGATACTTGTCAGCGAGAACCCTGTTGATCTTGCGTGCCCGGCGTTTGAGCGCGAGCAGCGAACCAGCTTCAGCGATGGCCACGGGGTCCTGCTTAGCCGCGTTCGATGTTGCTGAGCTCCCGGAGGACCCCAACCTTGCCGTCGGTGTCCTGGACCAGGAATTCGTGGCCGCGGTCCTCCAGCGCCAGAACCCATCCACCCGGATCGATGGTGAAAGCCGGGGCGCCTGAGTGTTCGTCGTACGCAGTCCGTGGCTGGCCGACGGCGAACCAGAAAGCCTCATACTGCGGCGAATCGGACTCTTCGGGTCGGCTGGCCGGGTCCACTGTAGCGCCAATCGAGTCGCTCACCCTGCGCGTGTCCCCGGAGACTATGGGCGTTGCCATGGTGGCAGCCCACGGCTGCTGGGCCGCCGGTTGAGACGCCTGCTGAGCGGCGTGGTTGGTTGTAGCGGGCTGCGCCGCGTGCTGGTTTGTAGCGTGCTGGGTGGTGGCAGGCGCGGCCGCTGAACCCGCAGTGGACACCTGGGCTTCCTTCTCGCCGGGCTCGCCAGCCGGCTCGGCCTTCTCAGGCGAAGACGTAGCAGGCGAAGCGCCAGTAGCGGGTTCAGTAGCAGCGGTGCTGCCCGTTGCGGGCCCACTGCCAGGGGTTCCAGTGCTTGCATAGCCGGTACCGTCCGCAGGCTTGTGGTCAGCTGAATGCACGACGGCGGAAGCTTCAGTTGCCGGCGAAGGCGTGGTCCCGTAGCTGGCCGGCGGAGCGAAGGGGCTTGCGCCCGTGGCGGCACCCGCACCCGGAGAACCTGTGGAGGCCGCTGCAGCCGCTGTACCTGAAACGTGCGGAACGGGAGCCTGGTAACCGGGCGTCGATCCCTGGACTCCGTGGGTTGAACTGAATCCGGGAGTTGAACTCTGGAATCCGGTGCTTGAACCTGCGGCGTCGGACGGCTTGGGTGTGTTGGGCGCTTTCGGTGCTTTGGGAGCAGCCGGTTTACGGCTGGGTACTGCTGCCTCGCGGGCGACAACGTGCGCCGGCGTTTCGGCGCGGCCCTTGAAGTCGGCGGAGAGCCACGGAAGATGCGGGGCCAGGACCGTCGCGGCCAGCAGGCCTGCAGAGCCAATCAGGCCCAGAAGTACGCCGCCGTTGAACGAGTTGGCGATGGTCAGGAAGAACAAGGGGAATGCAAAAGAGGCGGTCACTGACGCGAATTGGTCAACGGACAGCGAGCCAATGCGGACGATTGTTCCCGGCTGCAACCTGCGGGCAACGAAGAGTGCCACCACAACCAGCGGCAGGATGATGCCCAGCAGCAGGAAGAACAGGTTGCCCAGGTTCCAGAGGTTGTAGCGCTCCCCGAACATGGGCAGGAGCGAGGCTACGAACATCAGGAGCGTGGAACCAAAAACAGTCAGATCCCGGATGGTGAACGGCCCGGCGACGGCGTCATATTTGGCAGCGTCATTCTTAGGAGCGTCGTTCTGAGCAGCGTTTTCCTTAACTCCTGCGTCCTTCTTGAGGGGAGCAGCGGTGCCACCTGCAGCGTTGCCACCTGCAGCGGTGGCCGTTCCAGCCGCGGTGTCCGGTCCGATCGGGTGTGAGTCGTGCGGGCCTGGGCTCAGCTGGTTCATGTATTTCTCCTTCGTACGGCGGCGCCTTGGACAGTCCGGCCCGGCGACCTCCGCGGAATTTCCGCCGAGAACCGGACACGCCAGAAGTGCGTCCCAAGACTTCTTCAGCCTATGTCACCCCACTGACAGGGTTCTAGCTGAAAACGGCCATACAGCTTCGCCCACAGCAAACTCCAAGGTTCCTTACAGAATGCGATCACCAGTTACCCCGCCAACAGCGGGAGCCTGGTTCCGCCGTCGTGCGTCATGTAAACGGTTCCCCACCACCCAAGCCGCCATTCGTCGCTAAATCCGCGCCGCTCACGGCCGCATTTGTGACGACGCACACGTAGCACTTCGCTAAGCGATAGTGTTGATGCCGGACAGCACTCTGCGGATCCAGAGGAACGCGCTCGACGCCGATGACGGCCCGGGCGGGGACCTCACCTCAGGACCCGCGCAGCAAAGATCGATGAATGATGAGGTTCACCATGTCCCAGGACACCACCGGATCCACGGCCACCGCTGCAGCTTCAACGGCTCAGAACGGTCCGGCCCCACACGTCGAGGCGCTTGAAAACCTCCTCCACGAGAACCGCAAGTTCGCGCCCTCTGCAGAATTCGCCGCAAACGCCGTAACCAGCGCGGACGCCTATCAAGAGGCAGAAGCGGACCGTCCCGCATTCTGGGCCAAGCAGGCCCGTGAACTGCTCACCTGGGACAAGGACTTCACCGAAGCCCTTGATTGGTCCAACCCGCCGTTCGCCAAGTGGTTCGTGGGCGGCGAGGTCAACGCTGCGTACAACGCACTGGACCGCCATGTTGAAAACGGCCTGGGCGATCGCGTTGCCATCTACTTCGAGGGCGAGCCCGGGGACACCCGCACCTACACGTACGCGGAGCTGACCGAAGAGGTCAAGAAGGCCGCCAATGCGTTCGAGTCACTCGGTGTTGCCAAGGGCGACCGCGTGGCCGTGTACCTTCCCATGATCCCTGAGGCCGTCATCACGCTCCTTGCCTGCGCCAGGATCGGGGCCGTGCACTCCGTGGTGTTCGGCGGTTTCTCCGCGGACGCCCTGCGTTCCCGGATCGAGGACGCCGAAGCCAAGCTGGTGGTCACCGCCGACGGCACCTACCGCCGCGGCAAGCCCAGCGCCCTGAAGCCGGCAGTGGACGAAGCCCTGTCCAAAGAGGGTCACACCGTCCAGAACGTGGTGGTGGTCAAGCGCAACGGCGAGGACGTCAACTGGGTGGAAGGCCGCGACCTTTGGTGGTCCGACACCGTAGACAAGGCAGATACCCAGCACACCGCCGTCGGGCATGACTCCGAGCACCCTCTGTTCATCCTCTACACCTCAGGCACCACCGGCAAGCCCAAGGGCATCCTGCACACCACCGGCGGCTACCTCACCCAGGGTGCGTACACGCACAAGGCCGTGTTCGACCTCCACCCGGAAACGGACGTGTACTGGTGCACCGCCGACGTCGGATGGGTCACCGGCCACTCCTACGTCGCCTACGCGCCGCTCATCAACGGCGCCACCCAGGTCATGTACGAAGGCACCCCGGACTCCCCGCACCAGGGCCGCTGGTGGGAAATCGTGGAGAAGTACAAAGTCTCCATCCTGTACACCGCGCCCACCGCGATCCGGACGTTCATGAAGTGGGGCCGGGAAATCCCGGACAAGTACGATCTCTCCTCCATCCGCGTCCTTGGCTCCGTGGGCGAATCCATCAACCCCGAAGCGTGGATGTGGTACCGCGACGTCATCGGCGCCAACGCCGGCAAGAACGGTGAAAAGAAGGACAACCCGGCACCGATTGTGGACACCTGGTGGCAGACCGAAACCGGCGCCCAGATGATCGCACCGCTGCCGGGTGTCACCGCCACGAAGCCCGGCTCGGCGCAGGTTCCGCTGCCCGGCATCGCCGTGGACGTGGTGGACGAAAACGGCGAATCCGTGGCCAACGGCGAAGGCGGCTACCTGGTGGTCCGCGAACCCTGGCCTTCCATGCTGCGCGGCATCTGGGGCGACCCGGAACGCTTCAAGGACACCTACTGGTCCCGGTTCGAGGCCATGTACTTTGCCGGTGACGGCGCCAAGAAGGACGAGGACGGCGACGTCTGGCTCCTGGGCCGCGTGGACGACGTCATGAACGTTTCCGGCCACCGCCTGTCCACCACGGAGATCGAATCCGCCCTCGTCAGCCACCCGTCCGTCGCTGAAGCCGCGGTGGTGGGTGCCGCTGACGACACCACCGGCCAAGCGATCGTCGCCTTCGTGATCCTCCGCGGCGACGCCGTGAACAATGGCGACGAAACCGTTTTGGAACTGCGCAACCACGTGGGTAAGGAAATCGGACCCATCGCCAAGCCCAAGCAGCTGCTGATCGTGCCGGAACTTCCCAAGACCCGGTCCGGCAAGATCGTCCGACGCCTCCTCAAGGACATCGCCGAGGGGCGCGACACCGGCGACGCCACCACCCTGGCCGACCCCGGCATCATGACCCAGATCGCGGATTCCCTCCGCAAGTAAGCAATTCCCGACGGCGCCGCTCACCTCCCGAGGCGAGCGGCGTCGTCGTGCGTTCCCGGCAGTTGCGCGACGTCCACGTGACGCAGGAGTGACGCACCTGTGACGCCGCAGCGCTTGGCCTGCCGCGCTCCGGAAGACTCCAGCCCTAGACTGGAGCCAGACTCAGCCCCATGTTTGACGAGGTTCCCAGAAAGGCCCTGATGCTTCAGGCAGCACGCCACTCCGCCATCATCGACGCAGTCCAGCGCGAACGCGTGGTGCGGGTCTCGGACCTCGCGCAACTGCTGGGAGTCTCGCCCATGACCGTGCGCCGCGACATCGAAGCGCTCGAAGAAGCCGGCCGCGTTGAGCGCATTCACGGCGGAGCCAAGATTCCCGGCGATGCGAGCACCCACGAACCCGGATTTGAACTCAAATCGACGCAGCTGCCCGCGGAGAAGCACGCCATCGCGGTGGAAGCCGCGTCCCTGGTCCAGGAAGGCATGGCGATCGGACTCGGTGCCGGCACCACCACCTGGGCCCTGGCGAAGGAACTCGTCAACGGGCCGCGCATCACCGTGGTCACCAACTCGGTGCGGATCGCAGACCTGTTCCATCACGGCGCCTCTTCCGGCCCGGCACGCTTCGGGTCCACTGTGATCCTGATCGGCGGCGAGCGGACACCGTCGGACGCCCTGGTGGGTCCCATAGCCACGTCCTCGCTGAAGCAGCTCCACCTGGACGTCCTGTTCCTGGGTGTCCATGGCATGGATGCCCACGCCGGGTTCACCACTCCGAACCTGCTGGAAGCCGAAACCAACCGCGCTTTCATGACGTCCGCCCGGAGCACAGTAATCCTGGCCGACCACAGCAAGTGGGGCGTGGTGGGCATCGCCTCGATCGCCAGGCTGGAAGAAGCTGACGAGCTCATCACGGACTCACTCCTTGGTGAGGACGCCCGGCGTGTGCTGGCCGAGAACGTGGCCAAGCTGCGGATTGCCGAAGCCTGACCCAAGTAGGTAGCAGATGAGGTCGTTCCCAGCGCTGAGAACGACCTCATCTGCTACCTACTTGGGTCTCATACCCCGGGTGGAGGCCCGCCCGCAGAGTTCAGCCGCGGGACTGATGCCGCGGAGCATCGCCCGCAGCGATGCTGGATATATGAACGCCATCCTCCACGCCCAGCAGCTCACCAAGCACTACCCCGGCAGCATCGCCCTGGACCACGTCGACTTCACAGCGAATGCCGGCCAGTCCATTGCGATCATCGGCCCGTCAGGTTCCGGTAAGACCACCCTTTTGCACTGCCTCGCCGGAATTTTGAGGCCCGACGCCGGTGCCATCACCTTGAATACTCCCTCTTCGCCTCTGCGGCTGGACACCTTGGGAGATGCTGCGCTGTCCCGGCTGCGGCGCGAGGAGTTCGGTTTTGTCTTCCAACAGGGCATGCTGCTTCCGGAGCTCACTGCCTTGGAAAACGTGGCCCTGGCTCTCATGCTCAACGGCACAGACCGTGCTACTTCGGAGGCCAGGGCCGCTGAGTGGTTGGCGGCCCTCGGCTTGGCCGGGATGGAACAACGCCGCTTGGGCGAGCTCTCCGGCGGACAGGTTCAGCGCGTGGCCATCGCCCGCGCCCAGGTCACCGGGGCCCGGGTTGTCTTCGCTGACGAGCCCACCGGCGCCTTGGATTCTGCCACCTCCAACGAAGTCCTGGACGTGCTCCTGCACTCTGTGGCCGCGAACGGCCGGACACTCCTGGTGGTCACGCACGATCCCAACGTTGCCGCCCGCTGCGAGCGCGTTGTGGAGTTGCGCGACGGCCGGATCGTGGCAGACAGCGGCACAGTTCCGGCTCCCGGCCCGGCCGCGCCAGCTGCGCCCGCCACACATCCAGCCACTGCCAACTTCAAGGGTGCCTTCAATGTCTAGTCTCTCCATGGCCCTGCGCCTCACCCCCTACCTGGCACGAAGCAACGGGAACAGCTTCCGTGAAGCCGGTCTTCGTGACGCCGGGCTCCCCATCCTCGCTTTCGGGACGGTTACGGCCCTGCTGCTCACCGTTGCCGGTGGTTCACAGGTTTTCTGGTCCTGGTCCGACGACATCGCGGGCACCTACCAGGCCCTGGCCGTGGTGGCCATGGTGCTGCTGATCATCCCTTTGTTGACGCTCGGTGCCTCGGCCGCCCGACTCGCCGCCCGCCGTCGTGATGACCGTTTGGCATCCCTGCGGTTGCTGGGCGCCAACAGCGCCACGGTGGTCTGGATGACCGTCATAGAGTCAACCGTCCTCGCGGCCGTAGGAGCTGTGGCCGGCGCGGGGCTGTACGCCTGTGTGGCGCCGTTCCTGGGGTTGATCCAGTTCCGGGGACAAGCAATCGGAAGCCATGCGTGGTTGTCGGTTCCGTCCATCCTCGGCTGCGTGCTGGCCGTCTGTGTCCTTGCAGCGGCGAGTGCCGCCTTGGGGCTCCGGAAGGTTGTGGTGACGCCGTTGGGCGTCCGGACCCGGCAAACGGCCGACGGCGCGCACTGGGTTCGCGGACTCATCGCAGCTGTGGTGGTGGTCATCGGAGTGGTGGCGATGGGGATGCTCAGCAGCTTCGGCGCGTTCATTGTGATCATCGCGGTGATGGGCGGTTGCTTCGGGCTTGCACTGCTGGCGTTGAACCTCATGGGACCGTGGATCCTGCGGCTGCGGGCGTCCTCGCAACTCAAGCACGCCAAGAAGCCTGAGCAACTGCTGGCCGCGCGGACCGTGCTGGAGAGCCCCAAAGAATCGTGGCGGCAAGTTGGGGGCGTCGCGATGACCAGTTTTGTGGGCGTGTTCGTGGGCGTCGGCATGGCGGTGGCGGACACCATGGGAACCGGCGGCGACGCTGAAACGACGCTGCTTGTCCGCGACATCAACACCGGTGTGATGATCACCCTGTTGGGCTCGTTCCTGATGGTCGCCTGCTCTGCGGGTGTGAACCAAGCAGCTGCAGTCCTGGACCGGGCTTCCACACTGGTGGCACTGGACCGTGTTGGGATGCCGCAGAAACTTATGGTGGCGGCGAGGGTCAAAGCCGTGATGTCGCCGCTGTTCCTGGTTGCCGGCATATCCGCAGCTGCCGCGGCTGCTCTGGTCCTTCCGCTCACGGGTGCCGTACTGCTGACCCAGCCCGTGGTGTTCCTGACCATTGGCGGGGTGTTCGCCGCCGGCTTCCTGCTGGTCCGGCTGGCTGTTGCTGCGGGAACGGCGCAGATCAGCCAGGTGCTGGCCCGCCCCGAGCGCTACGCGAGCATGGATTCGTAACCCGGCCAGCCGCCGTCGTCATCCCCAGGTTATTTGCAGCCGCAGGACTGTCGGATGATCAGTTCGGTGGAGAGGATCTGGTGTTGCAGCTCATCGCCGCGTCCCTTGCCCACCAGTGCCTGCACAGCGGCTTGGGCCATCGCCTTGACGGGCTGTGCAACGGTGGTCAGCGCAGGCCAGCTGTATTCGGAGTCCAGGGAGCCGTCGAAGGACACCAACGCCAGATCCTCGGGCACCCTGACTCCTGCCTCGTGAAGCGCCCGGAGGATACCGATGGCCTGCATGTCGTTGCTGGCAAAGATCGCTGTGGGGCGGTTGGCCATGGAGAGGAAGCGCTTGCCTACCTCGTACCCACCCGGGCGGCTGAAGGGACCGTGAAGCATGGGTCCGTCCGGCAGTCCGGCGTCACGCAAAGTGGCCAGCCAGCCCACCTCGCGCCCGTCCAGCTGGTTCCCGGTATTGGTACCGATCGCCAAGCCGATGTTCGTATGGCCGTGGCCAATCAGATGTTCCACGGCGGCACGGGCACCGGCTTCCAGATCAACACCCACGCTGTTGATTCCCGGCGGTGAGCCTGCGTTATTCAACAAAACGGAGGGGATTTCGGAGGCTTCCAGTTCCGTAACGTCGGGATCGAACACACAGCTGGCCAGGAACACCCCGTCCACCTGCCGGGCAGCCAGGGTGCGGATGTTCTTGCGTTCGCGGGTCAGGCTGCCGTCCGAGTTGGTGAGAACCATGCCGAAGCCAAGTTCCGCGGCCGCATCTTCCACAGCATGGGCCAGCTGGGTGAAAAACGGGTTGGTGTTGTCCGGAACCACAACGCCAATGGTTTCGCTGGACCCCAGTTTGAGGGCACGGGCGGCGGCGTTGGGCCGGTATCCGAGGACACGGATGGCCTCCCGAACCTTGGCTTCCGTTGCCGGGGCCACGTTCTTGGGCCCACCGTTCACCACATAACTCACGACGGCGGTACTCACCCCGGCGTACCGGGCCACGTCTTTGCGTGTAACCGGGCCGCGCGAGGTTTGTACCGCCGAAGTTGTCATGAGGTAAATGCTAGCTACTCCACGGGAGCATCACCGAAGTCGCGGATGGGAAGGCGCTCCCCGCCACGGAGCGCGGACTCATGGGCTACGATTCCCGGCAACGTGAACCGGGCCGCAACCCAGGCGTTAACGGGAGGAAGGCTGCGGTTGTTCACGGCGGTGACAAAGTCGTCCACCAGGAATTGGTGGCTTCCTTCATGCCCATTGGGCGCTCCGAGGAATTCCTGGGGAAGCCTGGACTGGTCGTGGACCGGGGACAGCCCGGAGATGAAGGCATCCCGCAACTCCGGCGCCACGTCTGCCAGGGATGGGTCATCCAGAGACATGGTGGGCTTCGTTTCCACCTGCTCGGAGACGTCTTCCACAGTGGACTTGTCCTGCCACACGGTGGTGGTGGCAAGTTGCTCAAAGCTGGCGTCGGTGCCGAAGAAGCGGAAGCGGGACTCCCGGATATGGGAGGGGTACCCTACGCGGCGCATCTCGTTGGTGCGCATCGCGCCGCCGTCGTTCATTTCGAACAGCGCCGTGGCGTTGGAGAAGTCGTTGGCGAACATGCTGACGTCTTTGTCGAAGACTCCGTCGCCCCGCTGGTCCTTGACGCCGATGCAGCTGACACTGACCGCATGGCCGGGGACGGCACCGAGGACGCCGCCTATGGCGTGGGTGGGGTAAAGCATGGGCGGGTAGCTGGCGGTTTCCTTCCACCGGTCTCCGCCGCTGTACTGATACGCCTCGTAGAACCCGAGGTCCATGTCGTGGACGTAGTCGCCCTCTGTGTAGAAGATGCGGCCGAACTTGCCTGCCGCATGTTGTCGCCGGGCGAAGACCGTGGCGGGGTTGTAGTAGCTGGTCTCACCCATCGCGTAAACCAGTTTGGTCTCGCGCACGGCCTCAATGATCCGTTCAATTTCCTCTTCGGAAATGGCCATGGGCACCGCTGAGTAGACGTGCTTTCCAGCGCGCAAGGCCCGCTCTACCAGTGGTCCGTGAGTCCAACGCTGCGTGAAGATGGCGACAGCATCGACGTCGGAGTCCAGCAACTCTTCAAAGCTGCCCAGCACGCCGTCCAGTCCCCAGCGTTCCTGCGCCGCAGCGGCCCGCTCAGGGAGTTCATCTATTGCATAAACCGCGCTGACGCCCGGGTGGAGCTTGAACAGGTGGGCGAACTGGCTGCCGAACTGCCCGGCACCCACAACCCCGATCGAAAACGTCATTGTTTACCTTCCCTGGGACTGCCGAAGCAGCCTCCGCCGTGTCCTCATGTGACTGTCCTGTCGAGTTTTGCATCGGAATCTACTCGAGTCAATAAAAGCAACAAAATTGAACATTTTTCATCAAAAAATGGCGACAGCGCTTGCGCTCATCAAATCTACTCGTGTAGATTCACTCCCAGTTGTTACCCACATCACAGTCAGGAAAGGGTCGACGATGACCACGCTAACCAAGCAACCAGGCAATGCCTCGGGGCGTTCCGGGAGCCATAACGGCCGCAAGCCACAGCCCGCCAAACGGAGCATGACCAGCCGCCTCGGTGATCTCAGAATCGCCCTCTTCTTCATCTTCCCGGCCGTCATCGGCTTCGTTGCGTTCTTTCTGATCCCCACCATCCGCGGCATCTACCTCAGCTTCACCGAGTACAGCATCCTGGGCGAGCCAACGTGGATCGGCATAGATAACTACACGGCCATCTTTGCCGACGAACTCTTCTGGAACGCCATGGGCGTCACGCTCCAGTACGTGGGCCTGAACATCGGCTTCCAAACGGTCATTGCTTTGGGACTGGCGTTGCTGATGCACCGGGTGGCAAAGTCCACTTTCGTTCGCGGCGCACTCCTGCTGCCGTTCCTGGTGGCCAACGTCATTGTGGCCCTGCTCTGGTTCTGGATGCTCGACTACCAGCTGGGCATCGTCAACGAGGTCATGAGCTGGGTGGGGCTCCCCCGCGTCGCCTTCTTCGGCAGCGAACAGTGGGCCATCCCCACCATCGCCTTCGTGAACGTGTGGCGGCACATGGGCTACACGGCCCTGCTGATCTTCGCCGGCCTGCAATCCATCCCCAACCACCTCTACGAGGTAGCAAACCTCGACGGCGCGTCCCCCACACGGACGTTCTGGAGCGTCACCATGCCGCTGCTACGCCCCGTGTTGGTGCTGGTCCTGGTGGTTACCGTCATTGGTTCCTTCCAGGTCTTCGACACCGTAGCCGTGACCACCAACGGTGGACCCGTCAACGCCTCCCGCGTGATTCAGATGTACATCTACCAAAAAGCCTTCGGCGAGTCCGACTTCGGCTACGCCTCCGCCCTGTCCGTGATCCTGTTCGTCATTCTCGCCCTGGTGGCCTTCGTGCAAATGAAGTTCCTCAAGGGCAACGAATCGGACCTGGACTAGGCCGGACAAGGACCAAGGAACCGCCATGACTACTTCAACCCTGCCTCGAAACGACCGCAAGAAGCCGCTCAACTGGCGACGCATCGGCGCTTGGGCGCTGGTGGCCGTCGCCCTCGCCGTGACCATTGCCCCGTTCCTGTGGATGCTGCGGACGGCGCTGTCCAGCAACAGTGCCCTGGCCTCCAACGCCGGAAACCTGCTGCCGGCCGACTTCAGCTGGGGCGCCTTCAAGCGCGTCCTCGGGCTGCAAACCACCGAAGAGGCCATCGCCGACGGAGGCTCCGGTGCCGCCATCAACTTCTGGCTCTACCTCCGAAACTCCGTCATCTTCGCCACCATCACCACCGCCGGCCAAGTGTTCTTCAGCGCCATGGCTGCCTACGCCTTCGCCCGGTTGCGCTGGCCCGGCCGGAACAAAGTGTTCGCAGTCTTCCTGACCACCATGATGGTCCCGCCGATCTTCACGGCGCTGCCCAACTTCCTCATGATCAAGAACCTCGGCCTGCTCAACACCATGGCCGGAATGTCCCTGCCATTCCTGTTCATGACCCCGTTTGCCATCTTCTTCCTGCGCCAGTTCTTCCTCAGCATGTCCCGCGAGGTTGAGGAGGCGGCAATGCTCGACGGCGCCAAGCACCTGCGCATCTTCTTCCAGATAGTGCTTCCCAATGCCGCCGCCCCCATCGCCACCCTGGCGCTGCTGACCTTCATCGGCCAGTGGAACGAATACTTCTGGCCGCTGCTGGTGGGCCAGGACGAGAGCGTCCGGGTGCTCACCGTGGGCCTGAGCGTCTTCAAATCCCAGTCCCCGCAAGGCGCCCTCGACTGGTCCGGACTCATGGCCGGAACCCTCGTGGCAGCTTTGCCGATCTTCCTGCTGTTCATCGCCTTCGGCAAGAAGGTAGTCAACTCCATCGGATTCTCCGGAATCAAATAACCCCGCTGTGAAAACACCTGTGAAAGAATCCCCGAAAGGTTCGCTATGAAGAAAACCCTCGGCGTCGCCGCTGCTGCCGCCGCCATCGCTTTGACCCTGTCCGCCTGCGGAGGCTCCTCCCCCACCTCCACAGAGGCCAAAGGTGAAATCAACTACTGGCTCTGGGACGCCAACCAGCTCCCCGCCTATCAGCAATGCGCGGATGATTTCACCAAGGCCAACCCGGACATCAAGGTTAAGATCACCCAGCGCGGCTGGGACGACTACTGGACCACGCTGACCAATGGCTTCGTGGCCGGTACTGCACCGGACGTGTTCACCAACCACCTGTCCAAGTACCCGGAGTACGCAGCCAAGAAGCAGTTGCTCTCCCTGGACGAGGCTGTGGAGAAGGACGGCATTAAGCTGGACGCCTACACCAAGGGCCTCCCCGAGCTCTGGGTGGGTCAGGATGGCAAACGCTACGGCCTCCCGAAGGACTGGGACACCGTGGGCCTGTTCTACAACAAGGCCATGACAGACGCTGCCGGAATCAGTGCAGAACAGATGGCCAACCTGGACTGGAACCCCAAGGATGGCGGCAGTTACGAGAAGACCATCGCGCACCTGACCGTGGACAAGAACGGCAAGCGCGGGGACGAAGCAGGCTTTGATAAGAACAACGTGGCCACCTATGGACTGGGCCTGACAGGCAGCGGCTCCGGCCAAGGGCAGACGGAGTGGAGCTTCCTGACAGCAACCACCGGCTGGACTGCGACGGACAAGAACCCGTGGGGTAGCAAGTTCAACTACGACGACCCCCGTTTCCAGGAAACCATCGCTTGGTGGGCCGGACTGGTGGACAAGGGCTACATGCCCAAGCTGGAGACCACCGTGGGTGCCAGCATGCCGGACAGCTTCGGAGCTGGTAAGTCTGCCATCAACACCAACGGGGATTGGCTGATCGGCCAGTACAAGACCTACAAGGGGATCGAAACAGCCTTCGCCCCCACGCCCAAGGGCCCTGACGGCAAGCGCGCTTCCATGTTCAACGGCCTGGCCGACTCCATCTGGGCCGGCACCAAGAACCCCGGAGCCAGCGTCAAGTGGGTTGAATACCTGGGCTCCACAGCATGCCAGGACGTCGTAGCCAGCAAGGCTGTGGTCTTCCCGGCCATCGCCAGCTCATCCGAGATCGCCGCGAAGGCCTTCGCGGACAAGGGCACAGACGTTACCGCCTTCACCACCCATGTGAAGGACGGCACCACGTTCCTCTTCCCGATCGCGGACAAAGCCGCCAAGGTTGACGGCATCATGAAGCCGGCCATGGATGCTGTGCTCTCCGGCAAGAAGCCGGCATCGTCATTGACCGAAGCCAACAACCAGGTCAACAATCTCTTCAAGTAGCCCCACCCGCTTCAACCCACCCGTTGTGGGGCCCGCTCTGCGCCTTATTTTCCGCACGAAGCGCGCAGAGCGGGCCCAACATCACGTCCCTCCTCCCGATCCCGAAAGCGACTTCATACATGCACCCGCTCCATCTCCGTTCCACAGGTACCAGCCTGGTGATCGCCACCCTCCGTGGAGAGGCTGAGATCATCCACTGGGGAGCCGACGTGGGAGATACGTTGCCGGACCTGGCCATCCTCAACGAACCCATCCCGCCGTCCTCCATCGACGCAAACGTCCCCGCCGGGCTCCTCCCGCAGGCGTCGTCGTCGTGGCAGGGACGCCCGGGGCTTCGAGGTCACCGCATCACGGACGGCGTTCCCGGCTTCGATTTCTCGGTTCGCCTGCGCGTGGTGAGTGCGACGGCGGATGGCGGCACAGCCGTGATTGTCCAGTCGGATCCCGACGCCGGTATCACCGTGACCAGCAACCTCACCTTGCACCCGGGCGGGCTTCTCGAACTAAAGCACACGGCCAGCAACCACGGTACGTCGCCTTTCCAGGTGGATGAGTTGGCCACGATGCTCCCGGTGGCGCGCGACGCCGTCGAACTTTTGGACCTGACCGGCCGCTGGTGCCGGGAACGGCACCCACAGCGGCGGGCCATTCAGCAAGGAACCTGGGTCCGCACGGGCCGGCACGGCCGCACCGGGCATGATTCCTCACTGCTGCTGGCCGCAGGAACTGCGGGCTTCGGGAACCGGCACGGCAAGGTATGGGCCACGCATCTGGCCTGGAGCGGGAATCACGAGCAGTTTGCGGACAACGTTGCGGACGGGCGAACCATGATCGGCGGTTCCGAGCTCCTGGGGCCAGCCGAAGTAGTTCTGCAGCCCGGCGAAAGCTACACCACCCCTGCCCTGTTCGCCGCGTACTCAGACCGTGGGTTGGATGGAATTTCCGAGGCGTTCTACGCGTGGTTCCGTGCGCGCCCGCACCATGTGGGCGCTGTGTCCGGAAAGGCCCGCCCAGTGGTCCTCAACACCTGGGAAGCGGTGTACTTCGACCACAATCTGGAGACGCTGATCGAACTGGCCGAGTCCGCTGCGGACCTTGGCGTTGAGCGTTTTGTGCTCGACGACGGCTGGTTCCGCGGGCGCCGCGACGACCACGCCGGGTTGGGTGACTGGTACGTGGACGAGACCGTCTGGCCTGAAGGGCTGACTCCGTTGATTGATGCCGTGACCAGCCGCGGCATGGAGTTCGGGCTGTGGGTTGAGCCGGAAATGGTCAATATGGATTCCGACATCGCCAGGGCACACCCGGAGTGGATCGTGGGGCCCTCCGCTGCATCCCACAAGGACGGTGGCCGCCTGCCGCTTACGTGGCGGCAGCAGCACGTGATCGATCTGGTGAATCCGGACGCCTGGCAGTACATCTACGACCGCATGGACACCCTGCTGCGTGAGAACAACATCAGCTACCTCAAGTGGGATCAGAACCGCGACCTTCTGGAGCACGGGCATGCGGGGCGAGCTTCCGTGCATGAGCAAACCCTGGCGGCGTACCGGCTTTTTGACGCCCTTCGTGCAGCCCATCCGGGTGTCGAGATCGAAAGCTGTTCCTCCGGCGGCGCGCGTGTGGACCTCGGCATTTTGGAGCGCACCGACCGCATCTGGGCCTCTGACTGCAACGACGCCTTGGAGCGGCAAACCATCCAGCGATGGACCGGGATGGTGGTGCCGCCGGAGTTGGTCGGCGGGCACATCGGACCCACTACTTCGCACACCACCGGGCGGACGCACGACCTGTCTTTCCGAGCCATCACGGCCCTGTTCGGTCACTTCGGCATGGAGTGGGACGTCCGCTCCGTCGCCGGAGAGGAACGCGCAGAACT
Organism: Paenarthrobacter sp. NPDC091711; assembly: GCF_044756605.1. Classification (NCBI taxonomy): domain Bacteria; kingdom Bacillati; phylum Actinomycetota; class Actinomycetes; order Micrococcales; family Micrococcaceae; genus Paenarthrobacter; species Paenarthrobacter sp. NPDC091711. Next base: position 23,499 of record NZ_JBIVTF010000018.1, on the reverse strand, counting down.
CAAGCGCTTCATAAGCCTCTACAAAGAACACCGTGGCCTCATCCACAGTGGCCGAATAGTGCGGGCCGATGTGCCGGACGAGTCACTGATGGTGCACGGCGTGGTTGCTGATGCTGAGGGGTTCGACGGCGGCATCCCGGTTGGTGCCACGGCGGCGCTTTTCGCTGTGGTCAAAACGCGGACGGGGTTCGCTGAACAGGTAGGCCGGGTGGCGATCCCGGGGCTCGATCCCTCGCGCTCATACCGTGTGGAGGTGATCTTCCCTGCAGCGGGGGACGCAGACTACGGGCACACCTTCATCGAAGCGAAACCAGCACCTTGGCTGGCGTCGGGGGCTGAAGCTACTGGACGGTTCCTGGGCGAGGTAGGCCTGCCCATGCCGGTCCTGAACCCGGAGCACGCCATCCTGCTGCGGCTCAAGGCCCTCTGATCCTCGCTCACATCCCTCGGGCTTGAGCCCAACCCTCGCTCACATCCCCCGTGCTTGAGCCCAACCCTCGCTCACATCCAACAAAAAAGCCGCCCCGGCGAACACCGGGGCGGCTTTTTCGTAGCTGTTTTAGCGTGAGCGCTGGCGAAGGCGCTGCATGTCCAGGATCACCACGGCGCGGGCTTCCAGGCGGAGCCATCCGCGCTGGACGAACTCGGCCAGTGCCTTGTTCACGGTTTCGCGGGAAGCGCCAACCAGTTGGGCCAGTTCCTCCTGGGTGAGCTCGTGGGCAACCAGGACGCCGTCGGTAGCCGGACGGCCAAAGCGGTCTGCCAGGTCCAGGAGGGCCTTGGCAACACGGCCCGGGACGTCGGAGAAGACGAGGTCGGAGAGGGAGTCGTTGGTCCGGCGAAGACGGCGGGCCAAAGCCTGCAGCAGCTGCGCGGAAACCTCGGGGCGCGTGCGGAGCAGCGCGTTGAGGCTTTCGTTCTTGAGGCCGGCCAGGCGGGTTTCCGAAACAGCGGTGGCCGTAGCGGTACGCGGGCTGGGATCGAACAACGCCATTTCGCCGAAGAGCTCACCCGGGCCAAGAATGGCCAAGAGCGACTCGCGGCCGTCGGGGGACGTGCGTCCGAGCTTTACCTTGCCGGAAACGATGAAGTAGAGCTGGTCACCCTGGTCACCTTCGCGGAACACCGAAGCTCCACGTGAAAGGTCCACCTCGGTGAGTTCGTCCGTCAGCAAGCGGAATGCGTCGTCGTCAAGGGTGGCGAAGAGGGGTGCGCGGCGCAATACCTCGATGTCCATGAAATCTCCTGAATATAAGTTTCGGTCGTGGCGCTCAGGCCATTGTTTCAGAATTTTTAAGCTTCTGTGACGTACTTGGCACGTGAAACGCTGAAATGGCGCGGTTTTCGGGGCATCCGGCCCACTCTGAAGCCTCTCACAGGGATATTAACGGCTCCTTACCGTGACCGGACTAACGGTTTGCTGTCAGGGTGGACATCTAGAATTGGCGCTACCCGGCTATGAGGAGCATTGGTGTTTGGCTTGACGATATTGGATTTGGCATTGATTTTGATGCTCCTGTCCTACCTGATCTATGGCCTCCGCAATGGATTCATGGTCACACTTGGTGGAATCGCGGGATTCGTCATTGGCGCCATTGCCGCGTTCATGGCAGTTCCGCTCGTCAGCGGCTGGGTGACCGACAGCGGCTGGAGGCTGACCGCCACGGTGGGTGCCGCCGTCGTGCTTATAGCGTTGGGCCACGGCCTGGGCACCATGATCGGGCGAAAAGTCCGCCACGCTGTGCGGATCAAGCCGTTGCATGCCGTGGACCGGTTGATCGGTGGCGTGGTGAGCGTGGTGGTGGCCGCGCTGGTGATGTCCATGCTGGCGTTCAGCATCAGTTCGCTGGGTGTGCCGTTCGTTTCGCAGCAGTTGGCCGAGTCCCGCGTCATTCGCTACATCGACAACCTGACGCCTACGCCCGTCAAGAGCACCATGGCCCAGCTGCGGTCTACGGTGATCGGCGACGGCATACCGAAGCTCATTGAGGGAATCGGCCCCGTCACTCCGGTGCCCGTTCCCAACGAGTCAACAGACACTCCCGCCCTGAACCAGGCCGCAGATTCCGTCCTGAAGATCGCAGGAACCGCGTTCGAATGCGGGCAGAACCAGACCGGCTCCGGATTTGTTGTCTCGCCCGGGCGCGTCGTCACTAATGCTCACGTTGTGGCGGGCGTGTCGCAGCCGGTGGTGGAAGTTCCCGACGGCGGCGCGTTGCCGGGTCGGGTGGTGTACTTCGACTCCCAGCGGGACATTGCCGTCCTGGCCGTGGATGGCTTGCAGTCCAGCCCGCTCCCTTTGAGCGCCGACCTCGCTGTAGGCAGCCCGGCCGCTTTTGCGGGGTACCCGCACGGCGGTCCCTTCCAATCCAAGCCGGCAACTGTTCAAGGTATTTCCACCATTCTGGTTCCGGATATTTATGGCAACAACCCTTCGCCCGCGCAGGTTTACCGGCTGGCGGGCGACGTTCAGCCGGGCAACTCCGGCGGCCCGTTGCTGACCATGCAGGGGCAGGTGGCCGGGCTGATCTTCGCCAAGACCACCACTGACGCTGCTCTGGGCTTCGCGCTCACCATGGAGGACCTGGAACCGGTAGCCGCGCAGGCGCCTGGCCTCAGCAGCCCCGTCTCGGCCGGTCAGTGCACCCGTAAGTAACCAAACGCTCTCTCACATCGTGGCTGTTTTTGGGGCACCCTCGCTCACCTTGTGGGCGCAATTCCCGGACGCTCCTGCACCGCTATAGATTGGGAGCCATGACTGACGCTACTCCCACCACCGAAACCGGTCGCGGCACCATCCTTGTGATCAACGGCCCCAATCTGAACCTTCTGGGCACCCGTGAACCCGAGAAGTACGGCACGTCCACTCTGGCTGACGTAGAGCAACTGGCCATGAGCGCAGCCGCCGCCCACGGCTTCACTGTTGACTGCGTGCAGTCCAACCATGAGGGCGACCTCCTGGACGCCATCCACGCAGCGAGGGGCACCGCCGTCGGAATTGTGATCAACGCCGGCGCATACACTCATACGTCCGTGGCGCTTCGCGACGCCCTGGCCGCTGTGCAGCTGCCCGCCGTCGAGGTCCACATCACCAATGTGCACCAGCGGGAAGAGTTCCGCCACCATTCGTACCTGTCCGGAGTGTGCAACGCGATCATTGTGGGCGCGGGTGTGTTGGGCTACAAGCTGGCCATCGATTACTTGGCTGACTCGGTCTGACGTTCCCAGATGTGAGCGAGCGTTGAGCTCAAACCCGAGGGACGTGAGCGAGCGTTGAGCTCAAACCCGAGGGACATGAGCGAGCGTTGAGCTCAAACCCGAGGGACGTGAGCGAGCGTTGAGCTCAAACCCGAGGGATGTGAGAGAGGGACCGGGGTCAGCGTTCGCGCTGGGGTTCCCCTGCGACGGTTCGGGCTGCTTCGACCTCGAGCATCAGGATTCCGCCCTCGTCCACCAGCTTCGCCTGGTACACGTGTGCTTTGCGTTTGTAGCTCAGGTACGCGATGCAGCCGTTGGCGTTGGCCATCTTTTCGAGCATGATTTCCGAGCCCGGCACCAAGAGTTCGCCGAGCTTGAGGCCTACGGTGTTTTCCTGGCCCACCTCGTCACCGAGTGCTGGGGTATCCCGCATGGCGATGGCTTGGGCGGCACACACCCAGCGCCCCCACACGCCCTTGCTGCCCAGGATGCTGGGCTGCTGGTTCACGGGGACCGTGGCGGCGAAGTAACGGGTGTTGAAACGCGTGTGGGCAAAGTCAGGGCTGAGCCAGTTCACCAGCGGCTTCAGGAGGTCGGTGCGGAGGGACAGTCCGCGCTTGGACAGCATCTCCGTGAAGGACTTCTCCTGGGCGGCCACAGCTTCACGGGCGCGCATCCAGTCAATGGTGGAGTTGGCTTCAACCGTGGACGACGCGTCAGGGCCCGCAAGCAGGACTCCCGTTTCTTCGAAGAGTTCACGGATGGCGCCCACCACGTGACGGCGGGCGAGTCCGACGTCGTCCGTTCCCATCTGCTCAGCCCAATGCTGAGGTGAGGGGCCCAACCAACCTACGGGGTCGTCGTCGGACGGGTCCAAAGAACCGCCGGGGAACGCGACGACGCCCAACGGCGAGGAACCTGGCCTGTATCCAAGCCAGGTTTCCAAGCCGGTGGGCGAATCGCGCAACAGCACAACGGAGGAGGCGTAGCGGGCGGCCCTGGGGGTCCGTTCGCCAAGCTCAAGCCAGTTCCGTGCTGCCCCTTCGAGTTCCGGGGGCAGTACGAACAGACGGCGGGCAAGCTGCGGCAATTGGGTGAACCGGTTCCTTAGCTGAATTCAGCGATGAGCTCGACTTCAACGGGAGAGTCGAGCGGCAGGACAGAAACGCCGACGGCGGAGCGTGCGTGCTTGCCGGCGTCGCCGAACACCTGTCCGAGAAGTTCCGATGCACCGTTGATAACACCGGGCTGGCCGGTGAAGGTGGACTCGGAGGATACGAAACCCACAACCTTGACGATGCGGGTGACGCGGTCAAGATCGCCGATGACGCTCTTCACTGCGGCCAAGGCGTTGATGGCACAGACGGCTGCGTAACGCTTGGCGTCTTCAGGGTCGACGGTGGGTTCGTCGGACGTAGCCAACTCGCCGAGGGATACCTTGCCCGTAGCTTCGAGTTTGCCGTTAATAAAAGGCAGCTGTCCGGAGGTGTAAACGTAGTTGCCGGAGACGATGGCAGGTACGTAATCAGCCACCGGCGCGGCCACCTCGGGAAGGGTCAATCCGAGCTCGGCCAGACGCTGCTCAACAGCAGACGTGGGGGCTCCGGATTCCGCGGCAGACGTGGTTTCTGCGGGGGTTGTCATGATTACTGCTTCTCCCTCTTCAGGTATGCAACAAGGCCTTTGCCATCGGGTCCACCGACGACCTGGACGAGCTCCCAGCCGTCCTCGCCCCACTGGTCCAGGATCTGCTTCGTAGCGTGGATAATGAGCGGAATCGTGGCGTACTCCCATTTGGTCATGACAGAAAGCCTAGCCCTTGCCGGTAAAGTGGAAAACATGGTGACTCGCAAGAACCCACTATTCGACACTGCCACCACCCTCGGAAAGATTCTAGGCTTCCTTGGTGTGAGCGCGATTTGTGGCGTCCTCGTGGCGGGCCTTTTGGTCCCCGCGGCCGCCGTTTCGGGCAGTGCCGCCAGTGGTTCAATTCAGTTCTTTGACACTCTGCCGGCGGAGCTGCAGGTGGATCCGCCCAGTCAGAACACCACCATTCTGGCGAAGGACGGTACGCCGATTGCTTCGATCTACGCGGAGAACCGGACCAAGGTTCCGCTGGATCAAATGAGTCCGTTCATCAAGGACGCTGTCATCGCTATCGAGGACAGCCGTTTTTATGAGCACGGCGGCATTGACACCACCGGCATCATGCGAGCCATCGTCAGCACCGCCCGAGGCAACAAGCAGGGCGCGTCCACCATCACGCAGCAGTACGTGAACAACGTCATCAACGAATCCCTTGTGGCAGCCGACAGGGAAGAAGACGTCAAGCTCAACGGTGGCGACAAGGGCGTTGGCGACAAACTCCGCGAAATGAAGCTCGCCATCGCCTTGGAGAAGAAGTTCTCCAAGGAGCAGATCCTTGAGGGTTACCTCAACATCGTCTTCTTTAACCGTGATGCCTACGGTATTGAGGCTGCTTCAAAGTTCTTCTTCAGCACCACGGCGAAGGACCTCACTCTTCCGCAGGCAGCCCTCCTGGCCGGCCTGGTGAACAGCCCCTCCGCCTTCGATCCGATTGCCAACCCGGACAACGCGAAAGTCCGGCGCGACCTGGTGCTCGCCTCCATGGTCAATCAGGGCAAGATCACCCAGGCACAGTACGACGAAGCTGTTGCTACCCCCGTCACCACGCAGGTCACTCCTGCACGCCAGGGCTGCGCTTACGCCACCATGGCTCCGTACTTCTGTGACTACGTGCTGCACTTGCTCTTCAACAATCCTGCATACGGCGACACCCAGGAAGAGCGCATCAAGCGCATCCAGCGTGGCGGCCTCACCATCCAGACCACGCTCGACCCCACGGCCCAGACCGTGGCACAGCAGCAGGTAGACGCGACGGCAGGTGCGAACCCGGACAAGTGGGGCGCCTCGATCGTCTCCGTCCAGCCGGGCACAGGCCAGATCGTGAGCATGGCCCAGAACACCGTCTGGCTGCCTCAAGAGGGCAAGTTCGATCAGACGCAGAACTTCAACGTGGACGTCCTGGATAAGGACGGCAATGATCTCAATGGCATTGGCGGGTTCCAGCCCGGTTCAACCATGAAGCCCTTCACGTTTGCCCAGTGGCTGAACGAGGGCAAGTCGATGAACCAAAACGTCAACGCGGCCGTTCGCAGGTACCCTCAGAATTTCCCTTGGAAGAACACCTGTCCCACTCCGACCAATGGTTGGTATGACGCCACCAACGGCACCATCGACCTTCAGAATTCTGATGAAGGTTACTACAGGAACATGACCGTGCTGTACGGCCTCAAGAACTCCATCAACACTGCGACCTTTGCTTCGGCGGCTCAGGTTGATCTCTGCGGTATTCAAGGAATAGTCGATGCCACAGGCATCCACGGTGGCCTCCCCGCCCGGGATGACACCGGTAAGATCACGGACCCGAACCCCAAGGTCCCCATGACCACCTTGGCCAACCTGATCGGTTCCACGCAAACGGCCCCGTTGACCATGGCAGCGTCTTTCGCAACGTTCGCCGCTGATGGCAAGTACTGCGAACCCATTGCCATCACCTCGGTGAAGGACCAGTCCGGCGCCCAGCTTCCGGCCCAGTCCTCAAGCTGTAAGGATGCAGTGAAACCTGAGGTAGCCCGCGGCGTTGCCTATGCCATGGGGAAGGTGCTCGACGAGGGCTCGGGCTCTTTGATCCGACCGGCTCTTAACTCCAAGAACTTCCCGGTGGCTGCGAAGACCGGAACCAACGACACCAACGGCTCGACCTGGGTTGTGGGCTACACCAGCGGCCTTGCTACGGCCTCTTGGTTCGGAGATCCCCTGGCTGATCAGTCGCGCTACGGCCGCGACCTCACAGTGAACGGCCAGTTCTATAAAGCCATCGACGGTTACATGATCGCCGGCCCCCAGTTCACCAACTACATGCTGGCTGTCGCTCCAGCGTACGGAACCAACCCGTTCCAGCAGCCTCCGTCGAACCTGCTCGGTACGGCTCCGGCCCCGCAGCGCAACAACACGCCGTCCACTACGCCGTCCACCGCACCTAATCCCGCCCCGTCCTCCGGAAACGGCAACAACGGGAACGGCAACGGTAACGGCAACAAGAACTGACCATGACGTTTAGTGATTCATTGGCAAACCGCGTCCGCACTGTCGGGCGCGGTTTCGCCGTCACTGCTGCCGTCGGTGCAACTGCAGGCGCAGCGGCCGCCGCTTACGGTTGGTGGGAGAAGGACCAGTTCGAGGTCCGTCACGAAGCCCTGCCCATTCTTCCGGAGGGCACCAAGCCGCTCCGCGTCCTGCACCTGAGCGACATCCACTTCGTCCCCGGCCAGGACACGAAGACCCAGTGGCTGCGGTCGCTGGCGGATCTAAAGCCTGATCTTGTGGTCAACACGGGCGACAACCTGAGCCACGCCAAGGCCATCGATCCTCTGATCGAGGCACTTCGGCCGCTGATGGAGTTCCCGGGCGTTTTCGTTCCGGGTTCCAATGACTACTACGCCCCGCGGATCAAGAACCCGGTGGGCTACTTCCGCGGTCCATCCAAACCCAAAACCGCTCCTATCCAGCTCGACTGGCCGAAGCTCCGCTCGGCGTTCGGCATGGGTGGCTGGATCGACCTCACCAACCGTGCCCAGTCCGTGGTGTTGAACGGCTTGCGGTTCGACTTCTCCGGGGTTGATGATCCGCACCTGGGCCGTGAACGCTACGCAGGTTGGCCACGCGGTACCGTAAACCAGGACGCCCGCCCGCACCTGAAGGTGGCCGTCATTCACGCTCCGTACCAGCGCGTGCTGGACCACTTCACTGAGGCCGGAGCGGATCTGATCCTTGCCGGCCACACCCACGGCGGCCAAATCTGCGTCCCCGGCTTCGGTGCGCTCGTCTCCAACTGCGATCTCCCCAATTGGCGCGCCAAGGGTCTTCACGATTGGGAAAGTGATAGCTTCACGACGCCGGTAAACGTCTCCGGCGGCATCGGCACCTCGCGCTTTGCCCCGGTCCGCATCGCGTGCCGCCCGGAGGCAGTGCTGCTGACGCTCACGCCCCGCAGCTAGAGCCGCTCGATCAAAAGAGACGTGGATCATTACGATCCTCAATAACTGGGTCAAACATTTCAACGACGTTGCGTTGTCCTGTGAAACGAATCACGCCATGGCATAGGGTAGTTGCTACGGGAAACTACCTCCGCACCATCTGAAGATCCAGCTGTCGAGAAGCGGGCATGTCCAAGCAAACGTCTTTCTTTACCTCCGTCGGCCGCCTGTACCCTCATGTGCGGCCCATCCTCCCCCGACTATTCATGGGCCTGATCTGCGCCCTGTTGGCCAGCATCGTTGCGCTGACTATTCCGCAGGTACTGCGGGTTCTTGTCAACAACTCGCTGCAGCCAGGCGGTTCCACGGACGCCGTCTGGATTGCCGCCGTCGTGATTCTTGCTTTGGGTATTGCTGAAGCGGGACTGGTGGCCCTGCGCCGGCAGTTCGTGATCAACCCGGCCACCACGGTTGAGACCCGGATGCGCGTGACCCTGTACGGCCACCTGCAGCAGCTCACTGTGGCTTTCCATGATCGCTGGGGTTCCGGTCAGTTGCTCTCGCGCGCCATGACGGACCTGAGTTTCCTGCGCCGCTGGATGGCGTTCGGCGCGATCATGTTGGTGGTCACCACGCTGACGGTGATTATCGGCGTCGGCGTGATGTTCTCCATGAGCTGGCAGCTGGCGCTGATCTTCCTGGCAGCGGCCGTGCCGATCATGATCAACTCCTTCCGTTTCCGCCGCCGCTTCAGTTTGGTCACCCGCCTCAGCCAGGACCAGGCCGGGGATCTCGCCACCACCGTGGAGGAATCCGTCCACGGCATTCGCGTGCTGAAGGCTTTTGGCCGGAGCCGCGAAGCGCTGGAAAACTTCAACGGCCAGGCAGAGGAACTCCGCCAGACGGAGATCGCGAAGGCCAAGCAGCAAGCTGGCTTCACGCTGGTGGTCACGCTGCTGCCGGAGCTGGCGTTGGGCGTCGGGCTGGTGGTGGGCATCATGCTCGCCGCGAGCGGACAACTCAGCATCGGCGCTTTGGTGGCGTTCTTCGCAACAGCTGCTGTGGTGGCCACGCCGGTGGAATTCTCGGGCATGCTCCTGGCCATGGCGCTGACCGCCAAGACCGCGTTGGACCGCCACTTTGAGGTGATGGACACGGAGAACACCATAACTTCCCCAGACCAGGCCGCGGTTCCGGACAAAGTGAAGGGCGCCTTGCGCTTTGAGGGTGCAGGTTTCGGGTTCGACGACGGCGGGACCCTCCTCCACGACGTCACCCTGGACATCCGCCCCGGCGAGACCATGGCCCTGGTGGGCATCACCGGTAGCGGCAAGAGCGCTTTGCTCCAACTGGTCCCCCGCCTGTACGACGTCACGTCCGGCGCTGTGACCATTGACGGCGTGGATGTCCGTGACTATGACATTGACGAACTCCGGAAGATTGTTGCTGTGGCGTTCGAGGACACCACCCTGTTCTCCAGCTCGGTACGGGACAACGTCCTCCTCGGAGCCCCAAATCCCAGCGACGCTGCCCTGGACGAAGCCCTGGACGTGGCACAGGCACAGTTCGCGTACTCGTTGCCGGACGGCGTGGACACGTTGATCGGCGAGGAAGGTTTGAGCCTGTCCGGCGGTCAACGGCAACGCATCGCGTTGGCCCGCGCCATCGCGGCCAAGCCCAAGGTTCTGGTCCTCGACGATCCCCTGTCCGCTTTGGACGTCAATACGGAGGAACGTGTAGAGGCCCGCTTGCGGGAGGTCCTTCGTGAGACCACCACTCTGATCGTCGCGCACCGCCCTTCCACCGTGGCCTTGGCGGACCGGGTGGCGTTACTCGAAAACGGGACCATCACCGCCGTCGGGACACATACGGAACTGTTGGCCGGGAACGATCACTACCGCTACGTCATCGCCAGTCTGGACGCCGGTCCCAAGGACCTGGACACCGAACTGGACGAGCTCGAAGAAGCAGAGGAGGCCCGCCGGTGAGTGCCGCAACGTTTGGAACCGCCAACGAGGACAACACACTCCTCACCAAAGCAGACAGCAAAGCCGTACGACGCCGGTCGCTCACCTTGCTTGCCTCGCTCATCCGTCCCGTTCGGCTGCGTTTCTGGCTGACGATTGTGATGGTGGTGGTCTCGCAGCTCACCCGGGTTGCCGGGCCTGCGCTGATCGCCTTTGGCATCGATAACGCCCTTCCTGCACTGCAGGCTGGCGACAACGGGCCTTTGGTACTGGCTGGTTCCCTCTACCTGGCTGCGGCGATCGCCACGGCTGGAATGACTGCGTTGTACGTGACCTCCACTGCCCGGCTCAGCCAGGCCATGCTGCTGGATCTGCGCTTGCGGGTCTTCCGGCATACCCAGCGGTTGAGCCTGGAGTTCCACGAGAAGTACACCTCGGGCCGCATCATTGCCCGGCAAACCTCGGACCTTGAAGCGCTGCGCGAACTGCTGGATTCCGGCGTGAGTTCCTTGGCGTCGGGCATGCTGTTCATGGTGTTCACCGCGGTCACGATCTTTGCGCTCGATTGGCGCAGCGGTTTGATCGTCCTGGCAGCCGGCGTGCCCATGTTCTTCCTTGCCCGCTGGTATCAGAAGCATTCACAGATCGCGTTCCGTGAATCACGGGTGGTGTCCGCGCGCTTGATCGTGCACTTTGTGGAGACCATGACCGGTATCCGTGCGGTGAAAGCGTTCCGCAAAGAGCGCGAGAATGCCTCCCGTTACGGCGAGCTGGCCGAGGACTACCGCAAGAACACCGTCCGCTCCATCAACCTGAACGGCATCTTCCAGCCGGGCCTGGTGCTGATCGGCAATGTTTGCGTGGCCGTTGTGCTGCTGTTTGGCGGCTTCAGGGTTCTGGACGGCGACCTGGCCGTTGGCGTGCTGCTGGCACTCATCCTGTCCACCAAGCGCTTCTTCCAGCCCGTGGACCAGATGGCCATGTTCTACAACTCTTTCCAGAGCGCCCAGGCCGCACTGGAAAAGGTGTCCGGACTTCTTGAGGAAATACCCACCGTCCGTCCTCCGAAGAACGCCGTCGCCTTGAAGAGCTCACGCGGCGAAATCGACTTCAAGGGCGTGGAGTTCGGTTACAGCGACGGCAAAGTGGTGGTTCCCAAGCTGGACCTGCACATTCCGGCCGGGCAAACCATTGCCTTGGTGGGCCAGACAGGTGCTGGCAAGTCGACATTGGCCAAGCTGGTGGCGCGCTTCTACGACGTCACGTCCGGGGCCATCACCTTGGACGGGATCGACCTCCGGGACCTCTCCACCACGGACCTCCGGCGCGCCGTGGTGATGGTGACGCAGGAAGCCTTCCTCTTCAGCGGCTCCGTGGCGGACAACATTGCCCTCGGCAGGCCCGAGGCTTCGCGGTCTGAGATCGAGGCTGCCGCCGCAGCAGTGGGAGCCCATGAGTTCATCACGAGCCTCCCCGAGGGGTACGACACGGACGTCAACAAGCGTGGTGGCCGGGTGTCTTCCGGTCAACGCCAACTCATCGGCTTCGCCCGCGCGTTCCTGGCCGCACCGGCTGTGCTGATACTGGACGAGGCAACGTCCTCCTTGGACATCCCCTCTGAACGCATGGTGCAGCAGGGACTGTCCAACCTTTTGGAGGGAGTAGCCGGCGGCAGGGGAGCTCGGACAGCCATCATCATCGCCCACCGCCTCTCAACCGTGGAGACGGCCGACAGGGTTCTTGTGGTCCACGACGGCCGAATTGTGGAGGACGGGACTCCCGCTGAACTGATCAGCGGTGGTGGACGGTTCGCCCAGCTGCACGGGGCGTGGCGGGACTCGCTGGTCTAGCTCCTCCCGGCCGTCGGCTGTGAGCAGCGACACCAGCTCCTCGATTTCGCATCACGGGACGTTTCGGCTATTCTTGAACAGTTGCTTTCGCAGCGGATCGGGATGTAGCGCAGCTTGGTAGCGCGCTTCGTTCGGGACGAAGAGGTCGCAGGTTCAAATCCTGTCATCCCGACCAAACACGAAAATGGCGTCGAGAAATCGGCGCCATTTTTCGTTTTAAGTTTGTCAACTCACCGCACTTATCCACATGTACTATCGTGCCGATTGGCGTCCCAGCCGCGCCTCACTATGATTTCACTGGCCAACGAAGGCAGGGCATAAAGAAAACCCCGGAGCATCGCTCGTCACGCTCCGGGGTTTCTTTTACTACAATTGTTTTACATAGGGTCGGGCCAGTTACCGATGGACATCGTGGTGATGGTCGTCTCGGCCTTGTCCTTCTTGGGCACCGTGGTGGTGGTGGACCGCATAGGGTCCGGCCAGTTACCAATGGCGCTTACTGTGCTGGAATCTGCTGCGGGGGCAGCGGAGACAACACCGGGAGCCGCCACCGCGAACGTCAGTGCGCCCGCCACGGCCACTGAAGCAATGATTTTCTTGAACATGATGATGTACCCCAATGCGAGTCGGATTCGTTACGGAAATTGCACGGTCCCTGTTGACATACATTGTAAAATGTTTTCCACAGAGACTGTCAAGGTTTTGGTCAAAAGACACCTGTAGGAGGGACCCGTGGGAAACGGATTCGGCGAGAAGCTACGTGCCGAACGGCTCGAACGTGGGTTGACGCAGGCAGAGCTCGGCAAGAACCTGTACTCACCGAGCTATATTTCGCTGCTTGAAACAGGCCGCCGCGAGCCCACGGCCGAGGTCATCGAGGAGCTCGCCCGCCGTCTGGAGCTGGCGCCAAAAGCCCTCGAAGCGTGGAGCCAACCCGTTTCCGTGAGCGACGCCGAGTACGTCCTCGCCGGCCTGTACGCCCGGCAGGCATGGGACCTCCGCGACTATCAACTCGCCGCCAGCCACGCAGCAACCGCAGCGCAGATCGCTCTTGAGGCCAAGAACAACAGCGCCTGGTGGAACATGACATACATGCAGGCTGAGTGCGTGATGAAGCAAGGCCAACTCAAGGAATGCCAGCAAATTGTTGAGCATCTCCTGGAACACCCCATGGCCACTGAATCCGCCGGCCTGGGAGTGCGCGCCTGGCAAATGCTTGCCGCGGTGTGTCACGGACAAGGTCAGCTGGCCACCGCCGTCGAGCATGCCAAGCAAGCCGTCAAACTCAGCGAGCAACTGCCCAAGGGTTCCACGCTCATCATCGGTGCGCACCGCGCGCTGATCGGTGCTCTTGCCGAGAGCGGCAAGTTGGACGAGGCCTGGGAGTACTGCCTGGCAATGATCGAGCACATGGACGAACACTCCATGTCGCAGCTGGCAGGCGAAGTGGCCTGGGTGGTGGGCAACGTCGCCTTCATGCGCCACGACTACATCGAGGGCATCAAGCACCACGAGCGTGCAGCCAAGCTCCTCTCCCCCGCCAATGACATTGAGCTCTGGGCCCGCTTCAACAAGGCGTCGGCAGCGGTTCGACTGTCCTCCGGGATTGTGGAACCGGAAACGTTGTCCGCCATTGAGCGGGCGGAACTCGCGCTGTCCATTGTGGGCGGGAACAAGACAGACCAGCTGGAGGTCGCGTTCATCCGCGCCCGCTGGCTGTACCTGACCGGGGACATCCCTGCAGCCGTGGAGAAGCTCCGCGAAATCTACGCAGACCGCAAGGTGTTGGCCCGGCACACCGCCGGCGAAGTGTCGCTGCTGCTGGGTAAGTCCCTGAAAGCAGCAGGGGAAGCCGCTGAGGCACTCCAATTCCTGGAAGAGGCCCAGCACGACTTCAGCGCAGCGGGAGCCTCGGACCGGGTGCAGCAGGCCATGGACGCTGTACTGGAGATCCGTCTGGCCGAGCGCCGGGCCGCTGCAACACATCCGGAACACTCTCAGGCCTGATTCACCCAAGTAGGTAGCAGTTCAGGTCGTTATGAGGGCTCATAACGACCTGAACTGCGACCCAGTTGGGTGCTTTAGGCGAAGGTGCGGCCCGTGAGCTTTTCGTAGGCTTCGACGTAGCGGGCGCGGGTGCGCACCACTACCTCGGCGGGAAGAGCCGGCGGCGGGGTGTCCGAGGACTTGTCCCAGCCGGACTCGGCGGAGGTCAGCCAATCACGGACGTACTGCTTGTCGTACGAGGGCTGGGACTGACCCGGCGCGTACGTGGATGCATCCCAGAACCGTGAAGAGTCCGGGGTGAGGACCTCGTCACCCAGCGTGATCACGCCAGTGGCTGCGTCGATGCCAAACTCCACCTTGGTGTCAGCCAGGATGATGCCGCGTTCGCGGGCGAGCTCCTCGGCGCGGGTGTAGATCTTCAGGGTGAGCTCACTGAGGCGGGCAGCGATGTCGTCGCCCACCATGGCCACAACGTCGTCATAGGTGATGTTGACGTCGTGCTCGCCCACTTCGGCTTTGGCAGAAGGCGTGAAGAGTGCCTTCTCCAAGCGCGAACCATCAACCAGGCCCTCGGGCAGGGGGATGTCGCACACCGTACGGGATTCCTTGTACTCAGCCAGGCCGGAGCCGGTGAGGTAGCCGCGTGCGATGCATTCCACCGGGAACATATCCAGCTTCTTGCAGATCATGGCCCGGCCCTCGACGGCGGCAGGAACGCCACCTTCCACCGTGGACGCCAGCACGTGGTGCTCCACATCCAACTGATCGAACCACCACAGGCTCAGCTGGGTCAGGACGCGGCCCTTGTCCGGGATCTCGCTGCTCAGCACGTGATCGTAGGCGCTGATGCGGTCACTGGCCACCACCAGGACGCATTCCTGGCCGATCTTTTCCGTGATGGCTTCGTCGGCCGGGACGTAGAGATCACGGACCTTGCCGGAGTAGACGTGCGTCCAGCCCGGAAGTTCCAGAGTTTCGGTTTCGAAGCCGCCGGTGGGGATGCCCTCAGTCATGCTCAGGCCTGCACTTTCGGGATGGTTCCGGTTGCGGTGTACGGCACGCGGATTTCGCCGCGTGCGGCTTTGCCTCCGATGTCCGTACGGAACTGTGAGCCTTCAAGCTGAACCAGCTCAACGCCGTCGTACGCCTTTTCGCGGGCCTCCACCAGATCGGAACCAAGCGCGACCACCGCAAGGACGCGGCCACCAGCGGAGACCACCTTGCCTTCGTCGTCCAACTTGGTGCCGGCGTGGACCACGTGGACACCGTCCAGCTCGTCAACCTTCTTCAGGCCGCGGATGCGGTCACCGGTGCGGGGTGCGTCCGGGTAGTTTTCGGCGGCTACGACGACGGCGACTGCCGTGTCCTTGGACCAGCGCAGCTCTTCTGCGGTGTCCAGTTCGCCCTTGGCAGCTGCCAGCAGCAGCGCACCGAGCGGAGTCTTGAGGCGCGCCAGGACGGCCTGGGTCTCGGGGTCGCCGAAGCGGACGTTGAACTCAATGACGCGTGTGCCGCGGGACGTCAGGGCGAGGCCGCAGTAGAGCACGCCGATGAAGGGGGTGCCGCGGCGGGCCATCTCGTCCACGGTGGGCTGGGCCACGCGGTCAATGACTTCCTGGACCAGGCCCTCGGGAGCCCACTCGAGCGGGGTGTACGCGCCCATGCCACCGGTGTTGGGGCCTTCATCGTTGTCGAAGATGCGCTTGAAGTCCTGTGCCGGGGACAGCGGCACAGTTGTGCGGCCGTCACACAGGACAAACAGGGAGACCTCGGGGCCGTCCAGGAACTCTTCGATCACCACGGTTCCACCGGCGTCGAAGCAGGCCTGTGCGTGTGCCAGCGCTTCGTCGCGGTCCTTGGTGACCACCACGCCCTTGCCGGCGGCCAGGCCATCGTCCTTGACGACGTGAGGGGCGCCGAAGGTATCCAGGGCGTCTGCAGCTTCCTCGGCGTTGGTGGCTACGCGGGCCATGGCCGTGGGAACGTTGGCTTCAGCCATGATCTGCTTGGCGAAGGCCTTGGAAGCCTCCAGCTGGGCTGCTTCCTTACTGGGACCGAACACCGGAATGCCGGCTTCGCGGACGGCGTCGGAAACACCGGCGGCGAGGGGCGCCTCAGGGCCGACCACCACCATGTCCACGCCCAGCTTGGTGGCGAGGGCGGACACGGCTTCCGGGTTGTTCCCGTCAATCGCGTGGGTGGGAACAAGTTTGCTGATGCCCGCGTTGCCCGGGGCCGCGTGGACCTCGGAAACGTTCGGATCTTCAAGCAGAGAGCGGACAATGGCGTGTTCGCGGCCGCCTGGGCCAATGACGAGTACCTTCACAGTCCTCAAGGGTACTTTGTGAAGGGCGAGCAGCCTAAGCTGTATCATTCACCGGACCCCATGTACACGGGAGTCCAAGCGCATGGATCACGCAAAGTGCAGAGGATCACGCGCGCGGGCGCGCGTGTGGCGCGCGTATGGCCGGGAACCACACGGCCGCGCCCCTAGACTTGGCTGTATGCCCATAAGTTCGCATGAAACGTTCAACGTTGAGTCCGCGGTGGAACTGGCAGTGATCGAACGAAGTGGCTTTATTGAGTCCCGGCACATCGGCGCGGCCGTGGTCCTTGCCGGTGACGGCTCGGTGGTCACCCGTCTTGGTGACATTGACGCCCCAGTCCTCGCCCGCTCCACCCTCAAGCCCTTCCAAGCGCTGGCTTCCATGCAATCCGGGGTGCCCCTCCGCGGCGCACAAGTTGCTGTGGCTTGCGGCAGCCACACTGGATCCCTGGACCATATGGACGTTGTTGAGGGGATGCTCAAAGCAGCGGGCGTCAAGGAAGAGAACCTTCAATGCCCCACGGCCTGGCCCCAGGACGAAACGGCCCGCAACTGGCTGGTGCGGTCAGAGCGTGGACAATCCAAGCTGGCTTTCAATTGCTCCGGCAAGCACGCTGCATTCCTCTGGGCGTGCACCGAAAACGGCTGGGACCTGCGCAGCTACCTTGAGCCCAACCACCCGCTCCAGCAGCGTGTTCGCTCGGTGATCGAGGAATACAGCGGCGAAACGATCTCGCATCTGGGCATCGACGGTTGCGGCGCACCCGTTGCCGCCATCTCGCTGACCGGCCTCGCCCGCGCCTACTCCCGCTTGGCCAAGTCCCCGGGAGACAAATCATCCAACGCGCGTGCCGCCACCATCGCCACGTCCATGCTCGACTACCCTTGGGCCGTCCAAGGCAAGGGCGAGTCCAACACGATCGTCATGGAAGAACTCGAGGTCCTGGCGAAAATCGGGGCTGAAGGGGTCCTGGTCCTGGCGACACCCACCGGCGCAACCGTGGCCGTGAAGATGCTGGACGGGAACCTGCGAGCCACGTCCTTGGTTGGACTGACTCTCCTGGCCGTGAGTGGCGCCGTGGACATCCCGGCGGTTTCCAGCGTTCTGGAACGGGTGGTTGAGCCCGTGCTCGGCGGCGGCCACGAGGTTGGCAAGATCAGGCTGGGCCACGCCGTCTCCGCCCTGCTGGACTAGTACTTCTGAGGAGAACACCCATGGCCGTCGCACGTCGCCGCGTCAACATTGAGGAAGGCCGCGCCGCGCTGGCAGCCTGGCAGGCCGCCGTCGAGCCCTCGGGCAGTGCCGGGGAGCCTTCCGGCAGTGCCGGTGAGTCGGGCAGCGGTGCCGGGACCCCGCCGTCGCGCTCTTTGATTGCGACGGCGGTGCGCTACTCCCTGGAGGAAGTCACCGCGCGCGCACCCGGCAATTCGGTGGAGGTTCGGGTGCCGCCGTTCGGAGTTACGCAATGCGTGGAGGGGCCCCGTCACACGCGCGGCACTCCCCCGAACGTGATCGAGTGCGACGCCGCCACGTGGCTTTCGTTGGTGACCGGCAGGATGTCGTGGGCGGACGCTGTTTCGAACCATCAGCTGGCAGCGTCCGGTCTGCGTGCGGACCTCTCGGAGCTGCTGCCCCTTTAATCGAGTTTTTGTACAGCTAATGCCCCTAAGACCAGGTCTTAAGGGCATCAGCTGTACAAAACTATTCGGTTAGTCCGGGCACACCGGGGCTGACGGTTGCCCCTTCTTGCTCATCTCAAATTGCGGGATGTCGTCCGCGGTGGGACCGCCACGGAACTTCGGCGAGGGGTTCTGGCCGCTGCTGATGCGCTCCAGCTCCTGCTGCGCGTAAACGTCTTCCTTGCCGAGCATGATGGCCGTGTCCTCGTTGGTGATCTCACCGTTGAAAGCGCGGACCATGACGCTGCGGTCGAACTGGCCCTCCCATTTGGCCACCACGAACGTTGCCACGCAGTTGCCGAGCAAGTTCACCACCACGCGCATGGAGTCCATGAGGCGGTCGGCTCCGAGGAGGAGGGCGACGCCGGCAACCGGGAAGATTCCGAGGGCGGCAGCGGTAGCGGAGAGTGCCAGGAAGGACGAACCCGGTACGCCTGCCATGCCCTTGGAGGTCAGGAGCAGCACACCCAGGGCTGCCAACTGCTGGCCGAGATCAAGGTTGTGGCCGAAAGCCTGAGCCAGGAACAGCAGCGAAATGGAAAGGTAGATCGCGGCGCCGTCCAGGTTGAACGAGTAGCCCGTGGGAACCACCAAACCGGTGGTGGCGCGGGAGCAACCGGCGTTGGTCAGCTTGGTCATGATGCGCGGCATGACAGCTTCTGTGGAAGCTGTGCCGAGCGCCAGCAGGAATTCTTCCCGGGTGTACTTCAGGAAAGACCACAGCGGAACGCGGGCGAAGCCCCAAGCCACCAGGAACAGCAGGCCGATGAAGATGATCGCTGCGCCGTAGCAGGCGGCAATCAGGAGGGCATATGTACTGAGCGTGCCGATCCCGTACTGGCCGATGATGAAGGCCATGGCACCGAAGGCACCGATGGGCGCCACTTTCATGATCCAGGACATGATCTTGAAGATCAGTTCCAGCACGGTTTCCATGAGGCTGATGACCGGCAGGCACCGTTCGCGGCCAATGACCACAATGGCTGCGCCGAAGAAGACTGAGAAGAACAGCACCTGAAGCAGGCTGTTGCTGGCAAAAGCACCGATCACGCTGACGGGAATGACATCCAGGATGAACGCTGCGGCGTCCTTGGGAGGCGCATTGCCGGTCTTGGCGTTGAGCGCGTCCTGGGAGAGCGTAGCGGGGTCGATATTAAGGCCAGCACCGGGCTGAACGATGTTTCCGACGATGAGCCCGAAAACGAGGGCGAAAAGAGTGGCGCCGGTGAAGTACAGGAGCGCTTTGACCCCGACCCTTCCGACCGCCTTGACGTCGCCCACTGCCGAGATGCCCGTGACGATCACAAGGAAAATCAGCGGGGCGATGATCATCTTGATGAGTTGAATGAATCCATCACCCAGTGGCCGGAGGGCGGACCCAATGGTCGGCCAAAAATGACCGATGAGTACACCTGCGACGACGGCGATCAGGATTTGAAAAAAGAGCGACTGGTACAGCCGCTTTTTCTTCTGCGGGGCCGAACTCGCCTTCAGCGCCGCGGAGTCTGGGATCTTCATTGATCTGAACCAATCAGTTGGGAACAGCCCCACATTTTGAGGGGGTTTTTCAAATGTAAGCCTGGTCACACCATTCCGCAAGGGGAAATTCAGTTTCCATATTATGGAAGTCACATTTGGTTTGAAGCCAGCCAGGCCCGGGCCTCCACCACCTCTTTTGACGCAGAAATGCCCGCGGCACACCCCTCCAAGGGCGTGTCACGGGCATTCGAAAAGCACAGTGGGTGGTGGCGGTACAGGACCCCCTTTGAGAGTGCGCGGACTCGCTAGCCGCGGCCCACGAACGGCATGCCGGCCGCCGTCACCACCAAGGAACCCACGCTGGCCGACGCCGGCATGTTGGCCATCATCAGCACGGCACGGGCAGCGTCCTCCACCGGGAACATGGGTTCCACCTTGCGGCTGCCATCAGCCTGCAGCGCGCCGGACCCGACGCCGATGGTGTCCATGATCTCGGTGCGGGTATTGCCGATGTCAATCTGCCCGCACGTGATGCCAAACTCCCGCCCGTCCAGCTCAATGCTCTTGGTCAGGCCCGTCATGGCGTGCTTGGTGACCGTATAAGCCACCGACCTGGGCCGGGGCGAGTGCGCTGAGATGGATCCGTTGTTGATGATGCGGCCACCCTGCGGCTCTTGGGTTTTCATGGTCCGCACGGCCTCGGCCGCACACAGCATGGAACCGGTGACGTTCACGCGCAGGGTCGCTTCCCACTCGTGCACGCTGATCTCGCCCACGTCGCCTGCCGGGCCGAAGATGCCGGCGTTGTTGAACAGCACATCAACCCGACCCCAGCGTTGGCGGACCTCCTCGAAAAGGCGAGCGACGTCGTCGGGCGCTGTGACATCGCAGGGAACGGCCAGCGCATCCGGGTGGCCGCCCGCAGTCTCCAGGAGTTGCGCCTCACGGCGGCCAGCCAGGGCAACGCGGTAACCTTCAGCGAGCATGAGCTTGGCGACGGCTCGCCCAATACCCGAACCGGCCCCGGTCACGACGGCGACCCTCGGGTTTGTGGGCGGGCTGGAGTCAGTCATGTGGTTGCCTTTCGAGGAAGTGCTTGTGGCAGCGTCAAGCCGTCAGCGCGCGGCTTCGGCGTTCTGGTTTGCGGCCGGCTGGGATGCAGTTATCGGCCAGCCTATGACAGTCTTTGGACGCGGTGTGGCGTAGGTCCTCACTTTGGACGTGGACAAGCCGAGGCGCACCAAGGATTCAGCGATGGTGACCGCTGACGCCACTCCGTCCACCACGGGGACGCCAGTTCGCTGACGGATCTGCTCGTCCAGCCCGGCCATGCCGCCGCAACCGAGGACAATAACCTCGGCTTTGTCGTTCTGAACAGCTTGCTCCGCCTGGCTCACGATTGCTTCAACAGCACGCTCCGGGTACTCCTCGAGCTCCAGCACGGCCATGCCGCTGGCCCTCACAGAAGCGCAACGTGCTTCCAGGCCGGCGAGCTTGAGGCGGTCCTCGATGAGCGGAACGGCCCGATCCAGTGTGGTGACCACCGAATACTTGTGTCCCAGGAACATCGCGGTGCTGGCTGCCGCCTCGGTGATGTCCACCACCGGGACGTCCAGAAGTTCCTGCAGACCCTCACGGCCGTGCTCGCCATAGCCGGCCTGGATGACGGCGTCGAACGGTTCTGGATAGTTCACCACGGCATCCATGACAGCGATCGCTGCAAGGTAACTTTCAAAGTTCCCCTCGCAAGAGTCGGCGCCGAACCGCGGAGTGATGCCGACGATCTCGGTGCCCGGGGCAGCGGCCGCACGGGCCTGGGCGGCGATGGAGTCCGTCATGGACTGGGTGGTGTTGACGTTTGCGACAAGGATGCGCATGGGTTTCCTCTCAACGGCAGCGCCCGTCCCCTGACTGGTGACCTGGGTCCGCTTGCTGGGACTCATTAAGTCAGTGACCGGGAGGACGGGCGAGGCCTCGATGCTCGGTGAGTCAGTGGGTGCTGGCGACGGCGATCGGCTCGCCGGAGACGTCCTCATGGAGCTGCTTCTTGTCAGCCACCGCGAAGAACGTGAGCGCAGCTACGCCTGCTCCAATAAACCAGGCGAAGGGTGCTGCGGGCGCCAGTGCCGGAATGAAGGCGATGGCGATGGCAATCGCTGCCGCCGGGATCATCGCGATGATGGCCTTAGGGTTGACGCCCCGCTTGTAGAAGTACGCGCCCTTGGGATCCTCCGTGTAGAGCTCGGGCACGTTGACCTTGCCCCGGCGGACCAACCAGTAATCAGCCATGATGACGCCGAACAGCGGCCCAAGCAACGCACCCAGCCCGCCCAGGAAGTAGACGATGACGATCGGGTTGTTGTAGAGGTTCCACGGCAGGATCACCAAGCCGATGGTGCCGCTGACCCAGGCGGCCTTGCGGAAGTTCAGGTGCCTCGGGAAGAGGTTGGTCAGCGCATAAACCGGAGCGACGAAGTTGGCCATCAGGTTCACGGCCACCGTCAGGATCAGCAGGGCGAGGCATGCCAGGACCAGCAGCAGGGTGTTCGGGATGCTCTGCACGATGTCCGAGGGACTCTCGATGACAGTGCCGTTGATCTTGTATTGCCCGCCGGCCATGACCACCACAATGGCGCCGAAGACCAGCATGTTGATGGGGATGCCCCAGAAGTTGCCTTTGACGATGGACTTCTTGGAGGTGGAGGAGCGCGTGAAGTCACAGAAGTTCAGCACGAAGGTTCCGTAGATGGAGACCCACAGCGCACCACCGGCGAAGATGGTGAGCCACATTTCCCCACCCTCAAGGCCCTTGATGCCAGACCATTGGATGGCGCCACCGGCTTCGATGAACACCCACACGGCAATCGCTGCCATGGTCACCAGGATGACCGGGCCTGCGAACGCCTCGTACTTGCGGATCATCTCCATACCGAAGCTGACGATCACCAACTGCACGATCCAGAGAGCCACGAAGGAGAACCAACCCAGGGTTGAGAGGCCAAGAATGGAGTTGCTGTCCAGGTCTTTCAGGCCGGGTGCCATGGCAACCAACATCACCCGGAGGACCACTGAGGCCAGGTAGGTCTGGATGCCGAACCATGCCACGGCAACGGCGCCGCGAACCAGGCTGGCGATCTGCGCACCCCTGATGCCAAAGCTGATGCGGCTCATGACGGGGAACGGGACGCCGGTCTTCTGGCCCATGAACCCCGAGAAGTTCAGGAGGGCAAAGAGCAGGATGGCACCGATTCCCAGCGCCACCAGGATCTGCCAGCCACCCAAACCGAGGGAGAACAGGCCGATGGCAAAGGCGTAGTTACCCAGGCTGTGGACGTCGTTGGCCCAGAGGGTAAAGATGCTGTAGCTGGTCCACTTGCGGCCTTTGGCCTTAGTGGGAGCGAGGTCAATGTTGTAAAGGCTGGGGCTGATGGTACGGCCTGATGCTTCGGAAGCAATAGCGCAAAGGTCCGTGTTACCCACGGACGGGTGGTTGGGGCCACCTGCTGGTGCGTCTCCCGGAGTACCAGTGACGCCGACTGATGAAGTCGTCTGCATCGTGGATCTCCACTTCGTACTGATTCCACAATGCGGAATCTAGTTATTGAATAGTGAAAGCACTCTATGACTCAGGTCACGTCACGTCAAGAGTTCCCGGTGTATGCAGGGTCACATTCGGTTGCTTGAGCACTGCTTTCCCAGTTGACTGTTTTGGTTACGCAATCCGTGTTGACGCTGCCCATCAGCAGACGTAATCTCGAATTGCAGAATTTTATTCTCACAATACGAAATTCCTTGAGCGCCCCCCACAGAGCAAGCGCCCAGACATTCAATGAAGAGAGGTTGGACGTGGCTGCAGGAGAAGAGACCTCACACATCCTCAGCGGGTTGACTGCCCAGCTGCCTGATCGTGATCCGGAAGAGACCGCGGAGTG